>CAIVLG010000234.1 GCA_903906695.1 uncultured beta proteobacterium
AGCGCGGGTAGGGCCATGGGGGTGGCGTCATTGCGCGCCCTCGTTTGTCATTGTGGACTCGATCCGCAATCCATGGATCCCGGATCGAGTCCGGGATGACCGCTGTGGGCTGTGACGCGTTTGCCGGTACTCGCGTCAAAGTAATGAATCTTGTCGGCGCGCGGCGTCACGTAGATGGTGCTGCCGATGGCAGGTACAAAATGGCCTTCTTCGGTGCGCAGAATCACCAGTTCGTTGCCACTGCCGTGCGTCCAGCGGCCATAGACCAGGCGCTCGGCGCCCAGCATCTCGACCGTTTCGACGTGTAGCGCCCAACCGGTTTGTGTGATGTCCAGATGTTCGGGACGCACGCCGACGATGGTGCCGGGCTTGGCACCCGGTGCGTTCTGTAGCAGGTTCATAGGTGGGGAACCGATAAAACTGGCAACAAAAGTGCTCGCCGGCCGGTTGTACACCTCTTCGGGCGTGCCAAATTGCTCCATGGCACCCAGATTGATGACGATCATGCGCTGTGCCAGCGTCATGGCCTCGACCTGATCGTGCGTTACAAAAAGCGAGGTGATGCCCAATTCGCGGTGCAGTTTCTGAATCTCGATGCGGGTTTGTGCGCGCAGTTTGGCGTCGAGATTGGACAGGGGTTCGTCGAACAGGAATACTTTCGGATGGCGCACGATGGCTCGACCCATCGCCACGCGCTGACGCTGGCCGCCCGAGAGTTCGCGTGGTTTGCGGGTCAGGAAGGGTCCGATTTCCAGAATCTTTGCCGCTTTGTCGACGCGCGCCTTAATCTCGTCGTTTGGAACTTTCGCGATCTTGAGTCCATAAGCCATGTTCTCGAACACGCTCATGTGCGGGTACAGAGCGTAGTTCTGGAACACCATGGCGATGTCGCGCTCCGAGGGTTCGAGGTCGTTGACGACGCTCCCACCAATGGAAATTTCGCCTTCTGTGACCTCTTCCAAACCGGCCAACATGCGCAGCAGCGTCGATTTCCCACAGCCCGATGGACCGACGATGACGACAAATTCGCCGTCACGAATCTCCGCGTTGATGGTGTTGATAACCTGATTGGCGCCCTTGCCTTTGCCGTAGCGCTTGACGACGTTTTTGAATGTTATTGAAGCCATATTCTTAATCAGTTGAGGACAGAGCTGGCTCGCTACGCGTAGCTGCGGTCTGTCCCGCAATCTCCATATTTGGTTGAGGACAGAGCACGCTCGATGCGCGTAGCTTTGGCCTGTCCCGCAAACATATTTACTTCTCCGTATCCACCAACCCTTTGACAAACCATTTCTGCATCAGCATCACCACGGTAGCCGGAGGCAGCATCGCCAGCAGCGCCGTGGCCATAACGACGTTCCACTCGTTTTGTGAATCACCACCTGCCACCATCATCTTGATGCCCACGACCACCGGGTACATGCTCTCGGAGGTTGTGGCAAGGAGGGGCCAGAGATACTGGTTCCAGCCGTAGATGAACTGAATCACAAAAAGGGCAGCAATCGAGGTCTTGGATAGCGGCAGCAGGATATCGATGAAAAAACGCATCGGGCTGGCACCGTCCATGCGCGCGGCTTCCGTCAATTCGTCAGGCACGGACATGAAGAACTGCCGGAACAGGAAGGTGGCGGTGGCCGAAGCGATCAAGGGAATCGTCAAGCCGGCGTAGGTGTTGAGCATGCCCAGGTCTGACACCACCTGGTAGGTCGGCCCGATGCGCACTTCCACCGGCAGCATCAGGGTGATAAAAATCGCCCAGAAAAAGAAATTCTTGAACGGGAAACGGAAGTAGACGATGGCAAAAGCCGATAGCAGCGAGATGGCGATCTTGCCAAAGGTAATCACCAGCGCAGTTACCAGACTGACCCACATCATGTGAATCACTGGCGCTCTGGATCCGGCGCCGTAACCACCACCCAATAAGGCTTTCTCGTAGGTTGCCCAAAGATTGCTGCCAGGCAGCAAGGGCATCGGTGCCTGCACGATTTCCTGCGCTGTGTGGGTCGATGCCACAAAAGCCAGGTACAGCGGAAAGGCGACGATGAGGACGCCCAGAATCATCACCGCATGGGCCAGAAAATTCAGGAACGGATTGCGTTCAACCATGGCGCGAGTTCTCGCGAAGTGCCAAGCGTGGAGGCATCATCAGTAGTTCACTCTCTTTTCGATAAAGCGGAACTGCACCACGGTCAGGGCAACCACGATCGTCATCAGCACCACCGACTGTGCCGCCGAGCCGCCCAGATCCATTGCTTTGAAGCCGTCGTAATAGACCTTGTAGACCAGGATTGACGTGGCTTGGCCCGGGCCACCGTGCGTGGTGGCGTCAACGATGGCAAAGGTGTCGAAGAAGGCGTACACCATATTGATGACCAGCAGAAAGAACGTGGTGGGTGAGAGCAGTGGGAACTGGATCGTCCAGAAGCGCCGCCATGGCTTGGCGCCGTCAATGGCCGCCGCTTCGATCAAGGATTTCGGGATGGACTGCAGTCCGGCCAGGAAGAACAGGAAGTTGTAGGAGATCTGCTTCCACACCGCTGCCATCACGATCAGCGTCATGGCGTGGCCTTCGTTGAGCAGGTGATTCCAGTTGATGCCCAATTTCCCCAGGGCGTAGGAGACCACACCCAAAGATGGCGAAAACATGAAGATCCACAGCACGCCCGCCACCGCCGGCGCCACGGCGTAGGGCACGATCAGTAGCGTCTTGTAGAACATAGCGCCGCGCACGATGCGATCGGCAAAAATTGCCAGCAGCAGCGAAAGACCGATGCCCAGGAAGGCCACCAGCAGGGAAAACACCGCCGTGGTCTTGAAGGATGCCAGGTAGCTGGCATCGCCCCACAGGCGCTTGAAATTTTCCATCCCAACCCATTGCGTCGAAGTGCCAAAAGCATCCTCAACCTGGAATGATTGCAGCAGGGCCTGCCCCGCGGGCCAGAAGAAAAACACGCCAATGACAGCGACCTGAGGCGCCAGCAGAACCCAAGGCAGCCAGACCGAGCGAAATTGAACGCGCTTTTCCACAGTTCAGGACTTCACAGCTAGCACGGCCTTGCCGCCATCAGGCAGACCGAGGCTGGCAAGTGAAACAACCTTACTTGTTTGCCTTTTGAAAGCGCTCCAGGTACTCATTGCCGCGTTTGACGATGGCCTGCAGCGCTTCCTTGGCGGTCTTCTTGCCACTCCAGACTTGTTCCAGTTCTTCGTCTTCAACTTGACGTATCTGCACGTAGTTGCCCAGGCGGATGCCACGGCTCTTGTCGGTCACCTTGCGGATCATCTGCTGTACCGCAATGTCGGTTCCGGGTTTTTCCTTGTAGAAGCCCGATTTTTCAGTCAACTGGTAGGCTGCCGTGGTGATCGGCAGATAGCCGGTGCGCTTGTGGCTGGCTGACTGCACCTCAGGGCTGGAGATGTAGTTGAAGAAGGCTGCGACACCCTTGTATTCGGCTGGCTTCTTGCCGGCCATGACCCACAGGCTGGCGCCACCAATGACGGTGTTCTGCGGTGCACCCGGCACGTCCGGGTAGTAGGGCAGGGTGGCCAGCGCGTAATCAAACTTGGCGTTCTTGGCGACATTGCCGTAGAAGCCAGCCGAGGTCGTGATCATGGCACATTCGCCGGAAATGAAAGTTGCCTCCGGTACATTTTCACGGCCCTTGTAAATGAACAGGCCCTGCTTGGCCATGTTGGCCAGGTTTTCAATATGGCGCACATGCAGCGGCGAGTCCACTTTCAGGCGCGCATCCATGCCGGCCAGGCCGTTGGACTTGCTGGCGAACTCGACGTTGTGCCAGGCCGAGAAACTCTCCAACTGGGTCCAACTCTGCCATGCGATGGTGAGCGGACATTTGTGGCCGCTGGCCTTGAGCTTGGCTGCTGCCAGCGCCACTTCGGGCCAGGTCGTCGGTGGCTTGTTCGTATCAATGCCAGCCGCCTTGAAAGCATCCTTGTTGATGTAAAAGATGGTCGTTGAGCTATTGAACGGGAAACTCAGCATCTGGCCATTGGGCGCTGTGTAATAGCCGGCCACGGCGGAGACATAGACTTTCGGATCGAACTTGTAGCCGGCGTCCGACATCACCTTGCCGACCGGCACGATGGCGCCCTTGCTGGCCATCATGGTGGCGGTGCCAACCTCGAACACCTGCAAGATGTTCGGTGCATTGCCGGCGCGAAACGCCGCAACAGCCGCCGTCATGGATTCGGCATAGCTACCCTTGTACGTGGGAACAATTTTGTAGTCCTTCTGGCTCGCGTTGAAGTTCTTGGCCAGGTCGTTAACCCATTCGCCATTGACGGCGGTCATCGAGTGCCACCACTGAATTTCAGTCTGAGCCTGAGCGGATACGGAAAAAACCGTTGCGATGGCAACGGCTGCAATCTTGAAATTCATACGATCTCCTTCGTGTAAAAACTCAAGCATAGCGCCAGATTGTGACGACAGGACGTCATAAAACTGTCAATATGCACAAAGCTTGATTAAGCACATATTTGTGCCGTGGCGCAACCGGGTTTTCATCAGGAAGGGGTGGCGGAAGATAAGACGTGACCCAATCGCTGGTTATTGAGGTGCATCAATGCTGGTGCACCATTCAAGTCTATGCTGCGGCGGTGTAGCGTTCCAACGGCGCTGCGATACCCGAGGACTCACGCCAATGGAGTTGAATTTGCCATCTGTTATCCAGACCCAGGTCTTGATCATCGGCGGCGGCGTCACTGGCACGGCGCTGGCGCGTGACCTGGCCTTGCGCGGTGTTGACTCCATTCTGGTCGAGAAGGACGACATCAACGCCGGTGCCTCGGGGCGCAATCATGGCCTGCTGCACAGCGGCGCGCGCTATGTCGCCGGCGACGCCGGGGCGGCGATGGAGTGCCGCGCCGAGGGCGACACTCTCAAGCGTGTAGCGGCGCAGACGATCCAGGACACGGGTGGCTATTTCGTCGCCGTGCAGGGGGATGACGAACGCTACATCGCCGACTTCCCTTCCTGGTGCGAGCGCTCCGGAATCAAGGCGCGCGCGGTCGATGTGGCCGTGGCGCGTGCGCAGGAGCCGGCGCTGTCTCAGCAGACGATCGCGGTGTTCGAGGTGCCCGATGCGTCGATCGACCCGTTCAGGCTCTCGCTGGAAAGCATGGCGCAAGCGCGCAGCCTGGGCGCGCGGCTGTTGCGGCGCACGCGCGTGGTCAGGTTTGAGCGCGAGGGACGACGCATTTGCGCGGTGCGTGTTCAGTCACTGGCCGGCGGGCCGGAGTTGCGGATCGAAGCCGCGCAAGTGGTCAATGCGGCGGGCGCCTGGGCGCGCGAGGTGGCGCTGCTGGCCGACGCATCGATTGCGATGACCTATTCCAAAGGCTCGCTGCTGGTCACGCACACACGGCTGGCCAGTCGCGTCATCAACCGCCTGCGCCGGCCCGGCAATGGCGACATCATGATGCCCGGTGGCACCGTCTCCATCGTCGGCACCACCTCAATGCGGGTGGATTCTCTGGACGACATCCGGGCTACGACAGGAGAGGCCGATCTGATCATCGCCGAGTCGGCACCGATGCTGCCGGCATTGGAGAGCGCGCGCTTTATCCGCGCTTACGCTGGCGTGCGCCCGCTGTTGGGCTCGGTGGGTGCGGCCGACAGCCGTGCAGTCTCGCGCGGCTTTGCCCTGTTCGACCACGAGGAGCATGGCCTGGACAACTTCGCCACGCTCACTGGCGGCAAGCTCACCACCTGCCGGCTGATGGCCGAACGCGCTGCCGATCTGGTCTGCCGTCGCCTGGACGTGACGCGGCCCTGCCTCACCGCCACGACGCTTCTGCCGCAGGCTCCAGAATGTGCGTGGACCGAGCCCGGACACTCCGCGCGCGAGTGGGTGAGCGCCCATAGACCGGACGACACGCTGATGTGCGAATGCGAAATGGTGCAGGGCAGTGCCGTCGATGCCATCTACGCCGCCCTGCGTGCGGCCGGCGACAGCGCGACACTGACCGACATCGGTTTGCGCAGCCGTGTCGGCAAGGGTGCCTGCCAGGGGGCATTCTGTGGCCTGCGCACCGCGGCCCACCTTTATCAAAAAGGCGATTTTCAGGTGCAGCGTGGGCTCTCCGAAATTGTCGATTTTTTCAGTGAGCGCTGGCGCGGCCAGCGCCCCATCCTGTGGGGTGAGCAACTGGCTCAGGCTGAGTTGGCCGAAGCGCTGCACTGCGGCCTGTTCGGAGAAGAGTTGCGCCAGGCGACGCTGCCAGCTGATCTGGCGCGCGAGGTCAGCGAGGTCAGGATGTGAGCGGCGAAGCGGCACAGCGCTACGACGTGGCCGTGATCGGCGCCGGCATGGCGGGCATGGCGGCAGCGCTGTTTGCTGCGGAGCGGGGGCTTTCATGCATCCAGATCGGCAGCGGTGGCGGCATTCTATTTGCCAGCGCCCTGCTGGACCTGCTGGCGGTGCATCCGGTGGCAGAGCATCGCTTGTGGCAATCGCCCTTCGACGCCCTGGCAGCACTCGCACGCGAGCAACCCGGGCATCCGCTGGCGCGGGTCGACGCCGCGTCGATCCGCACGGCCTTCGAGACCTTTGTTGCGGCCCTGAATTCTGCGGGGCTGGCCTACGCGCCGCTGGGTGAGCGCAACAGCCACGTCATCACATCGATCGGGACCGTCAAGAGCAGCTATGGCGTTCCGCTGACCATGGTCGCGGCCGTCCAGGCACTGCAACAGCGGCTGCCGTGTCTGCTGGTGGACTTCCGCGGCCTGCGTGAGTTCAGTGCACGCCAGATTGTTGAGACGCTTGCCGGTGATTGGCCAGATCTGCGCCATCAGCGCATCGACTTTCCGGGTTTCGAGGCCGTGCCCGAGCTTTACGCCGCCCATCTTGCGCGTGCGCTGGAAGACCGGGAAACACGCGAGCGGACGATAGCGCTCATCCAACCACTGCTGGGCGATGCGCGCGTGGTCGGAGTTCCGGCCCTGCTGGGTCTGGGGCGATCGAGCGAGGTTCATGCCGCTTTCGAGGCCGGCTTGGGAGTGGGCGTGTTCGAGATCCCGACCATGCCGACATCGGTGCCCGGGCTGCGGCTTCTGGGCGCGTTGGAAGCGGCTGTCTCAGCGCGCGGGGTGACGCGCCGCCAGCGCTCCAGCGTGCGCACGCTGACATTGGACGGCAGCACGGCGACGCTGGAGCTCGAAGGCCTGACCGGCGGCGAGTGCATCAAAGCGCGCGCGGTGGTGCTGGCCACGGGGCGCTTCAGTGGGCGCGGACTCACGGCGGATCGGCAGTCGGTGCGCGAGAGCATCCTCGGCTTGCCGGTTCAGCAACCGGCCACGCGTGAAGGCTGGCACGAGCGCGACTTTCTGGACCCGGCGGGTCACGCCATCAACCGCGCCGGCGTGGTGACAGACGATGCGTGGCGGCCGCTAGCTGCAAGTGGCAAGCCGGCATGGGAGAACCTGTATGCCATCGGCTCCATCCTCGCGGAGCAGGACTGGATGCGCGAGAAGTGCGGCTCGGGGCTGGCCATTGCGACGGCCTGGGCGGTGGTTGATGTCATTGCGGGCTCCGACCCGCAATCCAGGATGTCCGGAAAGCCGGGTGGCTAACATCATGTCACACGCACTCTTTCACACCGCTTTGTACGCATCGCTGCTGCTGTGTGCGCTGGGCTTGGTGTGGCGCATGTCGGCCTGGTACCGCTTGCGTATCGGGCCCGACGTGCAGGCGGTGACGCTGTCGCATCGCTTGCAGGCCCTGCTGCGCGGTCTTGCTGCGTCAGTCTTCAGCCGGCGCCTGTTTGACGTCATCGGTGCCTTGTTCCTCGATGTGCTGCTGCAGCGCCGCTTGTACCGCAGCGACAGGTCGCGCTGGTTGGCCCATTGGCTCATGTTTGTCGGATTCACGCTCCTGCTGCTGATGCACGGTCTGGCGGCTGTGGTGACTGTGAAGCTGTTCCCCGGTTACGAGTCGACCCGAGCGCCTTACCTGTTCCTGCGCAATCTGTTCTGCGTGATGGTCCTGGTCGGCCTGGTGCTCTTTCTTTTCGGCACGTGGCGTCGGCGCTCGCGTCACGCGCCGGCCCGCCCGCCGATGGCCGCGACCTTTGTCGTGCTGCTGGGCTTTGTTCTGGTGACTGGCTTTCTGCTGGAAGCCGACAAGATGGCCTCACCGCAGGCGTTTTACCGCATGGCCAAGGAGTTCAACGGTAGCGTTGATCCGGTTCAGCTCAAGCCACTGCGCGCGCTGTGGGCCAGCGAGTACGGCGTGGCGTTTGACGATCTGAAAGAGCCGATCACGTCGGAGATGATGCGACAAGGGCGCGCCATGCATGAGGCCGATTGCGAAACCTGCCACGCCAGGGCAGCTTGGGCATTTGTCTCCTACCCTGTGGCGCGGATGCTGGCGCCGATGGCGCGCCGTCTGGACGAGATGCAGGCGCCCGCCTGGCTGCTGATTCTTCATGTGTTCGCCTGTTTCATCGGTCTTGCAACGCTGGCGTTCACCCGCTTTTTCCACGTTGCCGCAGCGCCGATCAGCCTGCTGACCAATGCTGCGGCGCCGGCTCAGGCGTTCTCCAGCGCTGGCCGCGCTTCGCGACGGGCAATGGCGCTGGATGCTTGCGTGGCCTGCGGTATCTGCGATGCGCACTGCTCGGTGACCCCGCTGGCGCACTATCTGGACAATCGGTATCTGCTGCCCTCGCACAAGCTCATCGCTACCAGCGCGCTGGCCCGTGGTCGCTTGCTGCGGTCCGGCCACCCCATTCAAGGCGCTGGAGACGAGGCATTGCGGGCCGCCGAAGGCGCTTTCCACTGCACCGACTGCGCACGTTGCAGCAACGTTTGTCCGGTGGGACTGGACCTGGAAGACCTGTGGCAGGCCGCTCGCGCTGACCTGGCCAGCGCGGGCCTGTCAGCGCCGGCGCAGTGGGTGCAGGCACGCCCGGCACTGGCGTGGGCCGAGTCCCTGCAGAGCGAAACCTGGCCGCACAGCTTTTCTGATCCGGATGCTATTCACGCGCCCCTCTGCGCTGATCGCAGCAGTTTCTCACGCTGCGTCCAGTGCCAGACTTGCACCAACGTGTGCCCGGTGGTGGCCCACAGCACAGACCCGGCCTGCGGCGTTGATCTGACACCACAGAAGGTGATGAACCTGCTGCGCCTCGGTCTGCGCGACCTGGCGCTGGGCTCCAGCATGGTCTGGAGTTGCGCCACCTGCTACCAGTGTCAGGAGCACTGCCCTGAGGGCATACGCGTGGCCGACATCATGCTGGAACTGCGCGCGCTGGCAGTGCGGCGCCTGGGCACTGTCCGCAACCTCAGCGTGCCATCATGACCGCCATGAGCTACGCACTGTTCCTGGGCTGCAAGATCCCCTCGCGCTTGCCGGCCTACGCCGCTTCAACGCGCGCTGTGCTGGAGCATCTGGGCGTCACGCTGGTGGATCTGGACTTCAACTGCTGCGGTTACCCGGCACGCAACGTCAGCCGCGACGCCTTCGTGCAGGCCGCTGCCCACAATCTGGCCCTGGCTGAGCGCGCCGGCCTGAACGTGCTCACGCCCTGCGCCTGCTGCTTCGGCACCCTACGCCACGCGATCAGCTTGCTGGATGAGGATGCGGCGCTGCGCGCGCGAACGACCCAGGCGCTGGCCGCCGAGGGTCTGGCATGGTCGGGAAAAGTCGAGGTGGAGCATGTGCTGCCCGTGCTGGCCCGGGTGATCGGAGTGGACACGCTGGCTGGCGCGGTTCGCGAGCCGCGCACCGGTCTGCGTGTCGCCCCCCAGTACGGTTGCCACACGCTGCGCCCCAGCAACGTGGCACGGTTTGACAATGCGATGGCGCCGACGATCTTCGAAAACCTGATCCGCTTGACCGGTGCGACGCCCATCGACTGGCCGCGCAAATTGGACTGCTGCGGCGATCCGTTGCATGAGGCCAACGCAGCGTTGTCGGAGCACATGACGCGCGCCAAGATTGCCGACGCCCTGGCCAGTGGTGCCGAAGTGATGTGCACTGCCTGCCCGCACTGCCATCTGCGCTTTGATGGGGTTCAGGTGGACAATGTGGATTCGTCAATCCGCACCCTGTTGTACACACAACTCTTGGGACTGGCGATGGGATTGCCAGCGAAATCCCTCGGACTATAGAAAGGAATGTCGTGGACGAACGGATCGGTGCAGTAGCCAACCCGCTGGTCCTGGCCATTGACCAGGGAACGCACGCGAGCCGGGCGCTGGTGTTTGATCGACACGGGCGCACGCTCTCCAGCGGCGTGGCAAACATCGCTATCGCTTACCCGCAGGCGGACTGGGCCGAACAGGATGGCGACGAAATCGTGGACTCCGTGCGGGTGGCCGCGATGCAGGCATTGCAGGCTTTGGGGACAAGGCGCCAGGAGGTGGTGGCCGCTGGGCTGTCCAGTCAGCGCTCCAGTGTGATCTGTTGGGACCGGTTCACGGGAGTGCCCCTGTCGCCCATTTTCAGTTGGCAGGACCGCCGTGCCCACGCCTGGATTGAGCAATTGCAGCAGCGCGCCGACAGCGTTCATCGCAAGACTGGTCTGTTTCTCTCGCCGCACTACGGCGCCAGCAAGTTGCGCTGGGCGCTGGATCATCTGCCGGCCGTGCGTGCTGCCATTGATAAGCAGACTCTGTGCTGGGGCCCGATGGCCAGCTTTGTGGTGTTTCGCCTGTGCGCTGAGCAGCCCTTTCTGGCTGACCCGCAGTGCGCCGCACGCACCCAGTTGTGGAACCTGCACACGCAGGATTGGGACCCTGAGCTGTTGGCGCTGTTCGGCCTGCCCGCAGGTTTTCTGCCGCACAGCGTACCGACCTGTCATGCCTGGGGAACGCTGGACCTGCCGGGCACGGCCATTCCCCTGACTGCGGTCAACGGTGATCAGTCGGCGGCCGTGTTTGCCTTTGGCTGGCCGGAAGCCGATTCGGCCTACATCAACATCGGCACCAGCGCCTTCGTGCAACGCGCGCTTAGCCACTTTCCTGGCCACGTGCCGCGCCAGTTGACCGGCATCCTCCTGGACGACGGTAGCACCCATGTCTATATGGTCGAGGGCAACGTGAACGGTGCCGGTACCGCGCTGCAGTGGGTCAGCAAGGAGTTTGGCCTTGAGCAGCTCACAAAGCAGCTGCCACACTGGTTGGCACGGCCCGGGGAGTCGCCGCTGTTTCTCAATGGCATCGCCGGTCTGGGCGGGCCGTTCTGGCAGGCTGAATTTGAGTCGCGCTTTGTGGGCGAGGGCGAACCCTGGCTCAAGGCCGTGGCGGTGGTGGAGAGCATCGCTTTCCTGCTGCAGGCCAACATCGATCACATGAACAAGCATGTGCCCGCGGCGCAGCGCATCCGCATCAGCGGTGGCGTCTCGCTATTGGACGGTCTGTGCCAGCGCCTGGCCTGCATCAGCGGCTTGCCGGTACACCGGCGCGACGATCCGGAAGCCAGCGCGCGCGGCATCGCCTACCTGGCGTGCGGACGCCCCGCCGACTGGAACCAGGGTGCGCACGAGGATGTGTTTGCGCCGCAGAGCGATTCAGCGCTGCAGGCGCGTTACCGGCGCTGGCGCGCACTGATGGCGCAGGCCACTGGCGTTTAGAGCCCGGCCGCGAAACGAGAGAGGTAACTTCCCATGACCATGACACTTAGCGAGTTCTTGCCGCCGCAGGCACAAGACATCTTCCTGGTCCTGTTTCTCTCGTTTCTGATCGGACTCGAAAGAGAGGAAAAAAAGGCGACCGCTGAAAAGTTCGTGTTCGGCGGAGTTCGCACCTTCCCGCTGATCGGTCTGGTCGGCTACGCCATGGCCTCTCTGTCGGGGAGCCAGATCGTGCCGCTGTCACTGGGCTTTATCGCGGTTGCCGGATTCCTGATGCTCTCGTACTGGCACAAATTGGTCACCGGCGGACTGGCCGGGCTGACGTCAGAGTTTGCTGGCCTCATCACCTACCTGATCGGCGCACTCGTATTCCAGCAGCATTTGTGGATGGCCACCACGCTGGGTGTGGTCAGCATGCTGCTGCTCGAACTCAAAGGGGGTCTGGAAGGACTGGCCCGGCGCATTGCCCCTGAAGACGTGGTCACGTTCACCAAATTCCTGATGCTCACTGCAGTGATTCTTCCTATACTGCCCAACGAGCCCTTCAGCCAGTTCCAGATCAATCCGTTCAAGAGCTGGCTGGTCGTGGTTGCAGTGAGTGCGGTTTCCTATGGCAGCTACGTTATCCAGAAACTTTCCAAAGGGCAGGGTGGCGTCATACTGGCGGCGATCCTGGGTGGCGCCTATTCGTCAACGCTGACCTCTGTGGTTCTGGCCAAGCGCTCTGCCAAGGAGAGCCTGCCCCATTTGTTTTCCGGTGCCATATTGATGGCATCGGGCGTGATGTACCTGCGCCTGGCCGTACTGCTGGCCCTGTTCAATTGGGCACTGATGCGCGCGCTGGCGCCTTCATTCCTGGTGTTGGGCGTTGTGGCCATGGGCATAGGCTGGATCTGGGCGCACCGGCGCGATGCCGGAAGTCATGACATCGTGGCCCCGACAGAGCCCCGCAACCCCCTGGAACTGCGCGCGGCACTGGCCTTCGCCTTGTTGTTTCTTGTCATGCTGGTGGCAACCCAGTTGGCCACGGTCTACCTCGGGCAGGCGGGTGTCTACACGCTGTCGGCGATGATGGGGGTGGCGGATGTTGACCCCTTCATCATGGGCATGACGCAAGCGTCCGGGACCGTCACGCCGCCGGCTGTGGCAGCGATAGGGATACTTGTTGCCGCAGCCAGCAATAACGTGGCCAAAGGTGCTTATGCCTACTTCCTGTCTTCTGGCGCCGCAGGAATTCAGAGCGCCTGCCTGCTGATCGGATTGTCAATGCTGGGCTTGATGCCTTTGCTGTGGCTGACCTGAGAAATTTGCTGCACTGCGGTAATATCCCTCACTCGATGAACGTCCCGAATCAGTCTATTCCTTTGCTTGGCGCCTCAGCGCATGTGTCGCCCGAACATACCCGGATTCGGGAAATACCGTACAACTACACCTCGTTTTCTGACCGCGAAATCGTCATCCGCCTGCTTGGCATGCGGGCCTGGGACGTGCTGGACCGGCTGCGTGACGAGCGCCGCACTGGCCGCTCGGCGCGCATGTTGTACGAGGTGCTGGGTGACATCTGGGTGGTGCAGCGCAACCCCTACTTACAGGACGATTTGCTCGACAACCCGAAGCGCCGCCAATTGCTGGTGGAGGCACTACAGCATCGCCTATCGGAAGTACAAAAGCGGCGCGCCCCCGACAGCGACCCGCAGCGCGATGCCATGGTCGGTGAACTGCTCGCAGCAGCCAACGATGCGGTGCGTAGGTTCGATGCGGCTTTTGTGGAAACTGCTGCTCTGCGCCGCCAGACCCAACGGGTGCTGAGTCGGTTGACCGCCAAAGACAATATCAAGTTCGACGGCTTGTCACGGGTAAGCCATGTGACCGATGCCACCGATTGGCGGGTCGAATATCCCTTTGTCGTGCTGACACCCGATACGGAAGCGGAGATGGCGGGTTTGGTCAAAGCCTGCATCGATCTGGCATTGACGATTATTCCCCGCGGCGGTGGTACTGGTTACACCGGCGGCGCGATCCCGTTGACCTGGAAGAGTGTGGTCATCAACACTGAAAAACTTGAGGCCATGACGGAAGTCGAGATGGTGCAGTTGGCGGGTCTGGATCAACCTGTCGCCACGGTATGGACCGAAGCCGGTGTGGTGACTCAGCGTGTCTCGGATGCGGCGGAGCGCGGCGGTTATGTCTTTGCTGTGGATCCGACATCGGCCGAAGCGTCCTGCATTGGCGGCAACATCGCTATGAACGCTGGTGGTAAGAAGGCCGTGCTGTGGGGCACGGCACTGGACAATCTGGCCAGTTGGCGCATGGTGACGGCTCAAGCTGAGTGGCTCGAAGTCACGCGAATCGGGCACAACCTGGGCAAGATCCATGACGTGGAATTGGCCAGCTTCGAGTTGAAATATTTTGCACCCGATGGCAAGACGCCGTTGCGCAGCGAACGTCTGGACATTCCCGGCAAGACCTTCCGCAAGCAAGGCTTGGGTAAAGACGTCACCGACAAGTTCTTGGGTGGCTTGCCAGGCATTCAGAAAGAGGGTTGCGATGGTTTGATTACCAGTGCGCGCTGGATCGTGCACCGCATGCCGGTGCATACCCGAACCGTCTGCCTGGAGTTCTTCGGCAACGCCAAGGATGCAGTGCCCAGCATTGTCGAGATCAAGGACTTCATGTTCGCCGAGCAGAAGCGATCCGGCGTGCTGCTCGCTGGGCTTGAGCATCTGGATGACCGATACCTGAAGGCAGTCGGTTACGCCACCAAGTCCAGACGCGGTGGCTTGCCCAAAATGGTGCTGGTGGGCGACATCGCCGGCGACGATGCCGATGTCGTGGCGCGTGCCACGTCGGAAGTGGTGCGCATCGCCAACTCGCGCAGTGGTGAAGGCTTCATCGCCATCAATGCCGATGCCCGCAAGAAGTTCTGGCTCGATCGCAAACGCACGGCGGCGATCAGCAAGCACACCAATGCCTTCAAGATCAATGAGGACGTGGTGATCCCGTTGCCGCGTATGGCCGAATATACGGACGGTATCGAGCGCATCAACATCGAGTTGAGCCTGCGCAACAAGATTGCCTTATGTGACGAGTTGGATGACTTCTTTGCTCGCGACCATCTGCCTTTGGGCAAGCACGACGACGCGAGCCAGATTCCATCGGCAGAGCTTTTGGAAGAACGTGTGGCGCAGGCGCTGACCCTGATTGCCGACGTTCGCAGTCTGTGGGCAGGCTGGCTGCGCGATGTCGGGGCGCTGTTTCCCCAACTGCAGGACCACAGCTTGCGGGCCAGTTGGAAGGCGCAACTTCGCGAGCCCTTGCAAAACATCTTCAGCGGTGGAGCCTTCGAGGCCATTCTGCGCGAATGCAATGTTGTGCATCAGCGAGTGCTTAAGAGGCGCGTCTGGGCGGCGCTGCACATGCACGCCGGCGACGGCAATGTGCACACCAACATCCCTGTCAACAGCGACGATTACGACATGCTGCAGGTGGCGCACGGCGCCGTTAAGCGCATCATGGTTCTGGCGCGCTCGCTGGACGGTGTGATCTCAGGTGAGCATGGCATTGGCATTACCAAACTGGAATTCTTGACCGATGAGGAGTTGCGCCCCTTCACCGAGTACAAGGCCCGAGTAGACCCCGAAGGGCGTTTCAACAAAGGCAAATTGATACGAAATCAGGAGCCATTTGCGCGAGCAGGACGGGCGCTACAGCCCGATGTCATGCGTGCCGACCTGAGCAACGCCTATACCCCCAGCTTTGGTCTGATGGGGCACGAATCGCTCATCATGCAGCAGAGCGACATTGGCGCCATTGCCGACAGCGTGAAGGATTGCCTGCGCTGCGGCAAGTGCAAGCCGGTGTGTGCCACCCATGTGCCGCGCGCCAATCTGCTCTACAGCCCGCGCAACAAGATTCTGGCGACTTCGCTGCTGGTCGAGGCGTTTTTGTACGAAGAGCAGACGCGCCGTGGTATCTCGATCCGCCACTGGCAGGAGTTTGAGGATGTAGCCGACCATTGCACGGTTTGCCACAAATGCCTGTCACCGTGTCCGGTGGACATCGATTTTGGCGATGTCACCATGAACATGCGCAACCTGCTGCGCAAGATGGGCAAAAATACTTTTAGACCAGCTGGTAGCGCGGCCATGTTCATGCTCAGCGCCACCAACCCGGAGACCATCCGGCTGGCGCGTTCGGTCATGGTGAATGTCGCCATCAAGGCGCAGCGCTTCGCCTCGGACTTTTTGAAAGTGATCGGTCGCAGGCAGACCAAGGCGCCGCCCGCCACCGTCGGCACGGCGCCGATCAAAGAACAGGTCATTCATTTCGTCAACAAGAAGATGCCGGGCGGCTTGCCGAAGAAGACGGCCCGCGCCTTGCTTGACATTGAAGACAAGGACTACGTCCCTATCATTCGTGATCCGAAGACCACCAGCGCCGAGACCGAGGCGGTTTTCTATTTCCCGGGATGCGGCTCCGAGCGACTCTTCAGCCAGGTCGGGCTGGCCACGCAAGCCATGCTCTGGCATGCGGGTGTTCAAACGGTATTGCCGCCAGGCTATCTGTGTTGCGGCTACCCGCAGCGTGGCGCCGGTCAGTTCGACAAAGCCGAGAAGATCATCACCGACAACCGGGTGCTGTTCCACCGAGTCGCCAACACCCTTAACTATCTGGACATCAAGACAGTGGTGGTGAGCTGCGGTACCTGCTTTGATCAGTTGCAGAGTTATGAGTTTGGCCAGATATTTCCAGGCAGCCGCATCATCGACATTCATGAGTACCTGCTGGAAAAGGGAATCACCCTGAAAGACGCCGGGTCGTTTTTGTTCCACGATCCCTGCCATAGCCCGATGAAGTTGCAGGAGCCGATAAAGACCGTCAGAGCCCTGCTTGGGAACAAGGTGATTCAGTCCGACCGCTGCTGCGGTGAATCGGGCACGCTGGCACTGAATCGGCCCGATGTGTCGACGCAAGTGCGCTTTCGCAAGGAAGAAGAAATCCGCAAAGGTGAAATTCAACTGCGTGAAATGGGTGGCTTGGGCGCCAGGGACGATATCAAGATATTGACCTCCTGCCCGGCCTGCCTACAGGGCCTGAGCCGTTTTGGCGATGACCTGCAGAACGGGCTGCTGGAAGCCGACTACATTGTGGTCGAGATGGCGAACCAGATCCTCGGCGATCGATGGTTGCCGGATTACGTGAGGCGCGCCAATGCGGGTGGCATCGAACGTGTGCTGGTTTAAGGCATGTCGGATTCAGTATGCCCACTTTGCACCGACCGTGGCGGTGTGCTGGTGTTTCAGGGTGAAAAGTTTCGCTTGATTCGGGCAGACGAGGCTGGCTTTCCGGTCTTCTGCCGAGTAGTGTGGACCGCGCATGTAGCCGATCTTCCGATCTCGGCCAGGCCGATCAAAGCTTGTGCATGGCGGCGGTGATGGTGGTGGAACAGGCCTTGCATGAGCACTAGTGTGCGTCTCGATCTGCCGAACGCCAGACCGGAAATAGCACAGCAAGGTATGACGAAGCAGCTTTTGGCACTGCGGCACTTCTGACTTTGTCGATGAAGACTTGGGTATTCCATGATTTAATGTCGGCAAGACAGCGGCTGTTGGCGAACCCTTTTGCCAGACCCGGTCCAGCGTATTCTTCTTTTGTTCGTCAATGCGAGTTCTTGGAGGTTATTTCAA
>CAIVLG010000235.1 GCA_903906695.1 uncultured beta proteobacterium
CGACACTGCCGCAGTTCGGGCAGACAAATCCGTTAGCCCAGCGTAGCTTCTCTAGGTAAGCGAGGCAAGCTTCCTCGGTGGCAAACCAGTCGAGAAAATCGTTCCAGTTCTGGGGATAGTCCTTGCCGGGGATTGGCGTTACTATATGGGTTTCCATCCAGTTATGTTACATCAACTGGAGCTAAGTGGATACCAATCACAAATATACAGTATACATGGATCACCTCACCCGCCTGGTTTCCCCTTGTTTTTATGGGTGCAAACGAGGCCTACGAAGTTTCCGGCAGATTCTTAAAACTTATCTGGACAACTGTTCGGCCAATGTCTGGCCAACGCCAATGGAGATAGAACCAGGCACCCAGTCCGACACACATCATGGCCAGTGAAGTCGCTGCCATTGCAACCGTCGAATGCATGACCATCGGTGCAATGATTCCTGCCACCAGTCCATTGGCTGTCGAAGCGATAAATGCCTGCAAGGACGACGCCATGCCACGGCGAGTCGGATGAAGATCAAGCACCAGCAGCGTCACCACCGGCACCATCAAGGCCCACCCAAAAGAAAAAATGGCAATTGGAACAAGTGCCCATGACACATGTGCCTTGAACAGGAGATTGGCAACCAGATTGATCAGCGCGATCAGCAACATAATTGAAAATCCGTATTTAATCTGCTGCTTGGGCGCCAATTTGCCTGCCACACGACCACTGACCCAGGCACCAGCCATGATGCCGCCGATCGAGAGCAAAAAAAACCAGAAAAACTGTGTCGGAATCAATCCCAGGTGCTCACCCAAGAAGGCGGGTGCCGACAAAACATAAAGAAACATGCCGTTAAATGGGACACCACTGGCCAACGCCAGCAGCAGAAAGCGTGGGTCCAATCCAAGTTGCCAATAACCTTGCAACAGGTTACGTGCGTTGAACGGTTGTCGATGAGTGATGTGCAAGGTCTCCGGCAGCAGCTTGTAGTTGGCAAGCCACAGCGTGACGCCAATGAGCGTCAAAAACCAGAAGATACTGTGCCAACAGAGGTGCACAAACAGCCAGCCACCGATGATCGGAGCAACTGCCGGAGCAACACCGAAATAGATGGTGATCTGGCTCATCACCCTTTGCGCCTGGGTCGGAGCAAACATGTCACGCACCACCGCCCGCGCCACCACAATACCTGCACCCGTGGACAAGCCCTGCATGGCCCGAAACAGCACCAGTTGGCCGATGTTCTGTGACAGGGCGCAACCAGCGGATGCCAGTGTGAAAGCAGCCAAGCCCCACAAGACAACCGGCCTGCGTCCCAGACTATCGGAAATCGCGCCATGAAAAAGGCTCATGAAAGCAAATCCAAACAGATAGGCTGACAGCGTCTGCTGCATCTGGACGGGTGTCGCCCCGAGCGATTGCGCGATGCCCGAAAACGCGGGCAAATAGGTGTCGATGGAAAACGGGCCCAACATACCAAGTACGGCCAGCAAAACGGCAAGTGCCCAGCTTGGTGCAGCCCAGAGCTTTTGTGCGTCCGGGTTCATGTATGAAGGTTGACGTTGATCATGGGCAGAGCGGCTAATTGTGAACCATCTCTCAAGCGCTAGACTCAAGAGTTAATATGAAAGCTTCGAAGATCATTCACGACGCCGTCACGTATGTAAGCTCGCTCAGAGAAACCCTATCTGGCAAGCCCGGCTTGGCAAGTGCCGTCAGTGCTATCAAACACTTTCAGGCCCGACGCTTTGCAGGAACCTACTTTGATTTGCTGCATTCAGAACAATACAAGTCTGCCGCCATTTTTTTTCTGCAGGAACTCTATAGCGAGAAGGACTACTCCGAACGCGATGCCCAATTCGCACGAATAGCGACTGCGCTGGAGCGCCTCTTTCCAGAACAAGTTATTCAAACCGCAGTCTCGCTGGCGCAATTGCATCGCCTTACCGAAGACCTCGATCTGGCAATGGCCCAGAGTTGGGTGAACCATGCCGACCAGCCTGATGTCGCACGCTACATCCAGGCCTGGCGTTCAGTGGGTCGCCGTTCAGACCGGGACACGCAATTAAATACCGTGCTCGATGTTGGTCATGAGTTGGACCGACTGACGCGAAAACGCGGCCTGCGCGTGATGCTCAGGATGATGCGCGGACCGGCCAGTCTGGCTGGAATGGGATCTTTGCAGCAGTTTCTTGAATCCGGCTTTGACACCTTCGCAGAAATGGGCGGTAAAGGTGATGGGGCGCGCCATTTCCTTGCAACAGTTATGGCCCGTGAATCCAGTTTTATAGACGAGCTATTCGATTCCGATGTTGTCGCCTGCGAGACGAATATCGCCCAATTGCTGGGGCAACCCCGGTAACTGCGGCAGACGGACTGAGTGGAAAATAGTCACAAAGGAATTCTCATGGAAAAGATCTGGCTCAATAGTTATCCCTCTGGCGTTGCACATGATGTGAACCCAGATCAATTCCGATCTTTGGTACACATGCTCGAAGAGTCGTTCCAGAAAAATGCAAGCAGCCCGTTTTCTGTTTGTATGGAAAGCTGGATGAGTTACGGGCAACTCGACAACCTCTCCGCGGCATTGGGTGCCTGGCTGCAAGGAAAGGGGCTGGAGCCTGATGCGCGGGTGGCCATTATGCTGCCCAACATTCCGCAGTTCCCGGTCACGATGGCCGCTGTCCTGCGGGCTGGCTACACCTGCGTGAATGTCAACCCACTCTACACCGCACGCGAACTCGAACACCAACTGAAGGATTCCGGTTCAACCGTTATCGTGGTTCTTGAGAATTTCGCAGCGACTCTGGCAGAAGTCATGGCCAACACCCCCATCAAGCATGTGGTGGTGGCTTCGATGGGTGACTTGTTGGGGTTTTGGTACGGCCACTGGCTTACTTTTGCGGTAAGACACCTCGCAAAGAGGGTGCCGGCTTACAAACTGACTTTGGCCAACGGACAGACCGCAACTTCATTCAAGCAAGCCGTCTCGCAGGGGGCGATGAAGCCCTTTAAGTCAGCGACCGCTGCGCTGGATTCCATTGCGTTCCTGCAATACACCGGTGGCACGACTGGACTCAGCAAGGGCGCCGTATTGACGCATCGCAATATTGTTGCAGCCGTGTTGCAAGCAGAGGCCTGGTTCACCCCAGCGCTGGAGCGCGTCGGTGACGTCAGGAAGATCAACAGCATCGCCGCCTTGCCGCTCTACCACATTTTCGCGCTTTCATTGTGTCTACTGGCCATACGCTGGGGATCGTACCTGACAATGATTCCAAATCCACGCGACTTTGGCGGCTTCGTCGCAACGCTGAAGAAACGTCCATTCCATTTGTTGCCGGCTGTAAATACGCTGTTCAACGCCTTGCTGCAGCATCCTCAATTCAAGACGGTTGATTTTTCCAGTCTTTGCGCATCCCAGGCAGGAGGCATGGCAGCCCTGGCGGGAACAGCCAAACATTGGCTTGAGGTCACCGGGTGCCCGATGGTGGAGGGTTGGGGCATGAGTGAGACATGCGCCATCGGCACCAACAATCCGGTGCTTGCCAAGGAATTTTCCGGCACCATCGGCCTGCCGTTGCCCGGCATCGACATCGCGATCAAAGACGATGAAGGCAATTCCCTGCCCCAAGGTCAGTCCGGAGAAATTTGTATCCGGGGTCCGAACGTCATGACGGGCTACTACAGGCAGCCGGAAGAGAACAGGCACGCCTTTACGATGGATGGCTTCATGCGCACCGGTGACATTGGCGTCATGGACGAACACGGTTACACGACCATTGTCGACCGCAAAAAGGACATGATTCTGGTCAGCGGTTTCAATGTGTTCCCGAGCGAACTGGAAAACGTGATTTCGCTATGCGATGGCGTGGTCGAATGCGCTGTCATCGGCGTGCCGGACGAAAAGCAGGGTGAGGCGATCAAGGCATTTGTCGTCAAGGACGATCCGCAATTGACCGAGGAAGACGTTGCCAGGTACTGTCAGCAGAATTTGACGGGGTATAAGCGGCCCAAGTACATCGAGTTCCGCGACGAGTTGCCCAAGTCAAATGTTGGGAAGATTCTGCGCCGCGAGTTGCGTGTTGGAAAATAGTCGTTTGTGATCAGGAAATTCTGAACAAAAAAAACGCCCACTCTTTCGAATGGGCGTTTCCGGTTTAATAGCCTGACAATGTCCTACTTTCACACGGGAATCCGCACTATCATCGGCGCAGAAGCGTTTCACTGTCCTGTTCGGGATGGGAAGGAGTGGTACCACCTCGCTATGGTCGTCAGGCATAACTTTTTGCCATCTTGACTGGGTCAAGACGACCAATTTATAGAGCTAATCAGCTTGTCGATTTTACGACACCGCTTGCGCAGTAATTTTGAATGCGTCAACTTGGCATAACATCCTTGAGACACTTACGTGAATCAAAGTTATAGGGTCAAGCCGCACGAGCAATTAGTATCAGTTAGCTTAACGCATTACTGCGCTTCCACACCTGACCTATCAACGTCCTGGTCTTGAACGACTCTTTAGGGGGCTCAAGGCCCCGGCAGATC
>CAIVLG010000236.1 GCA_903906695.1 uncultured beta proteobacterium
AACGAAAACAACGTGCTGCGCGATCAGGTGACTGCCGTTAGCAGTGAAAACAACGAGCTGCACAAAGAGTTGGGATCGGTACGCAGCGAGGTCGGCTCGGTACGCAACGAAAACAACGTGCTGCGCGATCAGGTGACTGCCGTTAGCAGTGAAAACAACGAGCTGCACAAAGAGTTGGGATCGGTACGCAGCGAGGTTGGCTCGGTACGAAACGAAAACGATGTGCTGCGCGACCAGGTCACTGCCGTTCGCGCTGAAAACAATGAGCTTAGAAGTGAGGCGACTGGGACTCGGAGTCAAAACCGCACGCTGCACACTGAGATAGAAGCAATACGCCAGGTGGTTGCGTTGGCTCAAAGCGAAAACACGAATCTTCGCGAAGAGCTTGCTGTTGCTCGAAACGAAAACAGTGACCTTCAGAGCGAGACCGATGCGGTTCGGAACGAGCTTGTGTCGGCAAGGAACGAAAACGGAGTCCTTGGCGAACAAATCGCTGCTCTTCGAAACGAAGCGGAAATTCGTCAACAGCGGCAGGTGGCCCTTGCCCAGCATATCAACGATCAGGATGGTCAACTGCGTGGTGCTACTGAAGAAATACAACGCCATGCAGCCGAACTGGTGAGGGCAGCAGCGCGAATCAACGAGCTTGAGACCAGTACCTCGTGGCGGATCACGGCCCCCATTCGGGAAGCCGGTCAGCTTGTGAAGACGATCAGCCACAAGGCGAGTCGCTACACAGCACTCGTTGCGCACGGCTCCAAGCGCCTGCCGCTGGCGTGGAAGATCGTGCGGACCGACGGGCCGCAGGCGCTGGTGCATAGAATTCAGGCCAAGCTGGGAGCGCAAAAGTTTGTACCAACTTCAGAAGCGTCGACTCCGATTGCGCCTATCGGCAATCTGGTACTTGCCACCTGTAGCCCAGACAAGTTGCCACGCGTCTCGATCGTGATACCGGTTTATGGCCACGACGAACATACCTTCAATTGCCTCAGCAGCATGGCCGAGCACACCCGGCTCGACGATGTCGAAATCATTGTGGTTGACGATGCATCGCCCGTGCCCGTTGTTCAGGCGCTGGGAGGTGTGAGCGGCGTCAACTTCATCCGGGCGAAACAGAACGGCGGCTTTATCCAAAGCTGCAACCTCGGTGCCCAGAATGCACGTGGCGAATATCTGGTGCTGCTTAACAACGACATCCAAGTCAAACCAGGCTGGCTTGATAGCCTGTTGAAGGTCTTCTGGCTCCACGCTGATGCCGGAATGGTTGGCGCACGTCTGGTTTACCCCGATGGTCGCCTGCAAGAAGCCGGCGGCATCGTATGGCAAGACGGGTCGGCCTGGAACTGGGGGCGCGGCGACGACCCGGACCGGCCACCCTACCGATACATACGCGCCGTCGACTATTGCTCGGGTGCCTGTCTTGCTATTCGCATGAGCGACTGGCGTTACCTGGGCGGGTTCGACAAAGCCTATGCGCCCGCCTACTACGAAGACGTCGATCTGGCTTTTCGAGTGCGACAACTGGGCAAAAAGGTTTACTACCAGCCAGATACAACCATCATTCATTTCGAAGGCATCAGCTCGGGCACTGACGAATCTTCCGGCGTCAAGCAGTATCAGGTGATCAATCGCAGCACTTTCTTTGAGCGATGGAAGACGGTGCTGAAATCGCACCAGCCAAATGCCTACCAGCCGCAGCGCGAAGCCGATAGAGGCACCAAGGCGCGGGTTCTGATCGTGGAAGCCTGCATGATCACGCCGGATCAGGACGCCGGATCGGTTCGCATGTTGGCCATGCTGGAGTTGCTGGTCGAACTTGGATGCAAAGTCAGTTTTATTGCGGACAACATCGAATTCCGCCAACCCTATGTAGCGCAATTGCAGCAAGCCGGGGTCGAAGTCTGGCACCATCCCTTTGTGGATTCTGTGGCCCAGTTGCTCACCGAGCGTGGCAAGGATTTCGAAGTCATCATGTTTTGCCGCCACTACATCGCAGCGCGTTATCTGATTGATATCCGTAAGTGGGCGCCGCAGGCAAAAATTGTTTTTGACACGGTCGATCTGCACTACCTGCGCGAGCAGAGGCTGGCGCAGCTTGATGGTTCGAAGGCCTTGCTCGAAAGCGCCGAAGCAACAAGACAACAGGAGCTTGGCGTCGTTGCCGGGTCAGACCTCACACTGGTAGTGAGCTCGCTGGAACAAGAGCTGCTCGCTAAAGAACTCCCTTCAGCCGCCGTCGATATCGTGACCATCATTCATGAAACGCGACAGGCGGCGCAAAAGTTTTCCGATCGAAGCGGTCTGCTCTTCGTCGGCGGTTTTCGACACCCGCCCAACATCGATGCAGTAACCTGGTTCGTCGGCGAGGTATGGCCGCTACTTCAACAAAAGCAGCCCGACATGATGCTCACCATTGTCGGCAGCAACATGCCAAGTTCCATCCGTGAACTCAAGGTGCCCAACGTCATCATCGCGGGTTTCGTAGAGAATATGGACCCGTTGCTCGACACCACCCGGATATCGGTCGCACCCTTGCGTTATGGGGCGGGCGTCAAAGGCAAAGTCAATCAGGCAATGGCTTGCGGCCTTCCGGTGGTGGCAACGCCGGTGGCGGCTGAGGGCATGAACTTGCAAGACGGTGAAGATTTGTTGATCGCAGATACGCCACAAGCCTTTGCCGACGCTGTCCTGCGCCTTTACACCGATGAAGCTCTCTGGAATCACCTTGTTGCAGGTGGCAAACGCAGTATTCAGGCAAATTTTTCGCGGACTCGCGCCAAGGCTACGCTGGCGGCGCTGGTTGGCATCCAGATGCCCGACTAACCCTGAGCGCGGTTTAATGAGGATGCCACCGCCTGCTTGAGTCCACTCACGATATGAACAGTAGCGGTAGCCTGGCGTCTTTCAGAAAATGTGACGTTGTCCAACTCGTCGGGTGGGCGGCTTCATTTCTGATTTTTTTTGGACTTCATATCCATTATCTTGAACAGGCTGCCTCCCGTGTCCCTTACATGGACAGCGTTCGTCTTATCTGGCAATTGCATGACTTCTTGACGGGCGCGATGTCATTGCCAGACCTATGGCGGCAATCCGGTTCGGTTGGCCTTCTCTTTCAACTGGGAACCATGTTTGAGTGGATATTTTGGGGGCTGGATACGCGCTTAACAGTATTCTTAACCGCCGGCGTATGGGCGCTGCTATTTGTTCTCTATGTGAGAGCGTGGCCAAATTGTTGCGAGCAGTATTCATTGGTTGAATCGAATGGCAACCGACTGGTGGGCTTTGCCGCAATTCAGATGTTGCTCGGCTTCTATTTCTTCAGTCCGGCAGGCTGGGAAATATGGTTGCTTGATTTAGGATTTCCGCAAACCCTCAAGAATCTGATCATCGCAGCGTATATTTACGCCTTGTCATGTATCAATTATCAAGAAAATACCTATAGAAGACTGTTCTTATCGGGGGCAATGGGTGCGCTCATCATTCTATTGGTTGCCTATAACTGGTCATATTCATTAACCGTTGCTGCCATTTTTGTGGTGGTTTCTTGCGGTGGTTTGATTCACAGGAACGCTTATAAAGGCTTGCTAATTATTGTTCCGATCCTGACTGCACAACTCATCTATGTACGGGTATCAGGAGGCGCGCTCAACTCAATGGCGGTCAAGTCTGATTCCCAGGGTCTTGTCAACTTCTTCAAGGCAGTCCTGTATGGTGCATCGTCAATCTTTGCGGGGAATGAGACATTAAGCGAGCTAGGAATCTCAGGCGTACTGTTGATGACATTTAGCGCATTCTTTATCATTGCGGTATTGGCAACATACTACTATTGGCTGATATTCCTGCGAACTCAGCGCAATGCCATCTTCTTTGTAGCGCTCGGCGTCTTTGGCTTTTGCACTTTGGGCTCGATTGCATTGGCGCGTGGTGGCCAAGGTTACCAGTTTGCTGCGGCTTCGCGCTACTTTATGGATTATCAATTTATCTTGGTAAGTTTTTTGGGTGTTACTTCATGCCTTCTTTACTTAGCCAAAGATTTGGGTGGGATGAGCATCGTGGGTATCAGGGTAGCCAATAGGACTTGCGTGCGGTCTGTTCTTGTGGTGTTTGGAGTTTTGGCTATCGCTGGCCAAGGTGCCACTTACTTAGGTGAATACAAGAAGGCCCCCTACAGAGCCCTGATATATCAAGCGCAGTCGTCGGTGTATTTGTCCGGCGAGGCCAATGAAAAGAACGCAACACTGCTCCAGACAGAGCTGGCATCACTTACGAGGGCAATGGCAATTTCAGATCAATATCAACTGGCGTCTTTGCGCAATTTCTCCGGGAAGTGTCGTCTGAATGAAGCGCTGGCTTCAGGTGATGTCTATGATTCGGAGGAAAGTGGCAGGTGGCTTGGCAGGAAGGGCATGCTTATTCTTGGTGCATGTCCTGCAGTCATTCGGGTGCATGGCTTCTTGCCTGACAACGTTGTTTCAAGGACGCTATCCATTAGCCTTGATGGTGAAGAGTATCGAACTGAGCTTGTCCCCGGTCATGACTTCTCCATTGCAGTCAAGCATGACACAACGCGAAATATCGCAAGGCTCAAATTTGCGGTCGACCAGACACACACGCCTTCGGCTATGGGCCACTCCGACACGCGTGAGCTTGGTGCCTTTATCACCAGGATTGGCCCCTGAGTCGGCGTTGGGCGACTACTTGGCGGGCGATCCCTGGTTCGGGGACGGCTAGGAGAACGCGACCGAGGTCGCCAGTTTTGCGTCGGGGATGAAGTAGCGCACCGACTCGCGCATGACGGGCCGAGTGGCTGCGCAAGGTGCGGCCGTCATTGTGGATCAGGGCGTGGTAACCCGATCGCTTGTAGATCTCCTGCATAACGCCGCGCAATGAGACCGCCGATGAAACGCGAGAATCCGAGCGATAGGTGGTGCGAATCATAGAAAGCCGGCTCGCCGCCGCCGTGCACGACGCAGGAACTCGCCTTTTCGGACTTGCACAGCAGTTCCTGCTTGCTGATGTAGAGGTAGTCCATGCTCTTCACTTGTCTGACGGTGCTGTTGGTTCGTTCATGAGGGTTGAAGTACTTGACAAACCGATCCGCTTTGCAGCCATCAAGCGATCCGGTTCGGTTATAGATCGAAGAGCATTCGATCGTGGTTTCGATGAACGTCCCGATGGCGATGAGGCGTATCTTCTTGTTTCGGCTCGCGATGACTTCCAGAACATCCCATAGCCCGGCCGCAACCGGATCGAAGCCATAGTGAGTGCCGTACACGACAAAGCCCAAACGGTCGGTGAATTTTCGGTCGTTCAACATCGCGAAGCGGGCGTCGCAGTTCAGCGTCTTTGTCCTGGCCTCGATATTGCCGTCGGCCACCCGGTAATCGCACTCGTTCACGGTGCCGAACGCAATCATGTTCACATTCGGCGACTTGCCGTAAAGCGCATGAAACATGTTGAATGCGTCGGGTTCGTGAGAGTTGCCAAAAACCAGTATCTGAATCGGCCGATCAAGGAAGCATCGCTTCGGATTGTTCAACTCCCCAATCGAGCAAGCGTCGCGCAGGAGATCGAATCGCCGGGCTTTGCCGACCTCGATCTCACTGGCGGACATGGGTTTAAAGACCGCGCGCCACGCCGGTGCATTGGTAACCTGTTCGGCTCGTCCTACGTTTGGTAGCAGATCGGCGCTTCCAGGGTCCGTTTGAGCGACGGGGTGTACCAGGGCGCCAAGCAGTCCCGGGCCAACGGCGGTGTAACGCCAGACCCAACCGTCCGAACGATAAATGGCGGCGCCAAGGGCCGTGGCCACGAGCAGCAGGGCGAGGTTGCCGAGGTAGAAGCGGTCCCATCCGCCTTCCAGCGAATGGTATCGAAATGGTGACTCGACGAATCGGTACATGAAGGCGGCGGTTGCGAGGGCCGCGATGAACATCAGCGCCATGCCAAGCGGCGTGCCAGGGTCGAGCAGCAGATACTTGGTAAACACCAGGATCGGCCAATGGGCCAGATAGAGCGAGTAGCTGATCAAACCGATCCAGACCATCAACCGGTTGCGCAGCAGCCACCCGGTCTTTGATCTTGCGGCGCCAAGGATGACCAGAATCGACCCAACACAGGGGTAGAGTCCATTGATGTACGGAAAGACTGAATTCTGGGTTAGGATGAAAACCGTTGCCGCGATCAGCGTCAGACCGATTACCGTCATTGCTTCGTCAATCCAGGCATTCCCGCTCCAGCGATCACTGATTATGGCTCCCAGCGCTCCAAGCGCGAACTCGTAGCCGCGAAACGGTGTCAGAAAGAAGATCGTCGAGGCGTAGTCTGTCTTGCCGCTGTGAACAAAGATGTGGTTCAGAACAAGGCTGGCGACTCCCAAGACGACAACTGTCATCGCGCGCACGCGCGCCGACCGTAACTTCCAGATCAGCAGCATGATCGCCGGCCAGAACAGATAGAACTGTTCTTCGACGCTCAGGGACCAAGTGTGAAGAAGCGGTTTAGTGTGAGACGACGCATCGAAGTAGCCGCTTTCAAGCCAGAAGTTGAAGTTCGCGACCGACATCGCGGCCGTCGCCATCGACTTGCCGAAGCGCACAAAGTCCTCCGGAACGAAGATCAGCATGGCGCATAGCGCGGTGGTCGCGAGCGTGAAGACCAGTGCCGGGAATAGGCGGCGAATGCGGCGCTTGTAGAAGTTCTGATAACGGACCGTTCCAGTCTCGCCAATCTCCGTCTCGATGATCTTCGTGATGAGATACCCGCTGATGACGAAAAAGATGTCGACGCCAACGTAACCACCGGAAAACCCTCGCACGTTGTAGTGATAGAACACCACGCTCAGGACCGCGACCGCTCTTAGACCGTCGACGTGGGGAAGGTAGCCCGAAGATTGCTTCATGCCGGAGAGAGATGTGCCTGAGGTGCGATGCCTTGCATGCCGACATTATCACGCTGGAAACCGGAAAGCACGCCCGGAGCCAAGGCTAGGTCTTGCAAGGACATGGTGCGTAGTATCGCATCAACGAGTCATCGTCTGGTCGGCCCCATCATGTCGAGCGCTGGCATCAAATGCTAGAATGCGGCACTTGCTAGTCTTGTTTACAGGTGCCCTAACATGCATATCAGAAAGCGGTTTCGCGTAGTTTTCTTTTCCGCGTTGTCGGTACCAGTTCTTTTCGCTGCGGCTGGATGCAGCGAGAGCCCGTCGGAGCAGAAGGTGACGGCCAGTTCGATGGGAACCATGTCGGCGTCGCCGAATCCTTGCATACTGACGTCGCCCACGGGTACGTGCACGACAAAGTTGACTTGGGCAACGAACGGAGTCAGCGTGGCGAGCATCTATGTGCGCGCGGGAGACAAACCCTTGGCTCCGATGACCAACTTGCTAAGCGGTAGCACCGATGTGCCATGGATCACGGGTGCGGGGGCAACGTTTGAATTGCATGCCGGAGCGATGGTCGTCGATCCGCTTATCGCTCGTATTGAGGTCAAGGCGGAATTGCAGAAGTAGCGCGTCGAGTTTCAGGGCCACGCGTCGGCCCCGCCTCGCTGGCGAGGCAAGTCACGATCTGATCAGGCGGACAATGGCAACGGGATCGAAGTCGCCGACAAGCATCACAAAACGCGGTAGTGTGTAGCCAAGAATCCGCGTACCCGGTTGCGCGTTGAACTGGGCCGCTCACGCGGTGGAGATGCTCACGGGTTCCCGCCCAGTTGACCCTCTTGTAGTGGCACGATTGCATCGCACCACTATATGAATCAACACGTTACGAAACTAACTGTCGAACTCGGGAGACCAGTTCACTCGCCACCGGCAGATCGACGGAAAACAAAGTATTTTTGGAATAGGTACCCTAATCCGACGCTGAATGGCAGCGCAAGTGCTCCTGCCAGATATGCGTCAAATCCAAAGGCCATGATCCAACCGATAATGGCGATCGTGCACAGATAAATCAATACCCAACTCACCACGAAGCGGCCGAACAGTCGATTATTGGGGTTGTTGAATACCAGATGCCCTTGCGTCTTGAAGCTGAATAAGATGCCAACGATCAATGACAGGAAGTTTGCCACCTGATAACCAAGCCCAATGAATAGAAACGCTGCATACATCAGGTAGCTGAAGGCAGTGTTAAGAACTCCGACCACAACAAAACGCACGCCCAGGGTCGCCTTTGCTTTCGCCACAAGAGTGAGGAGGAAATTCACGCTCTTCAGTCAACCAGCGTGCACACAGGCATCAAGTCGTGAGAACTATTGTGTTTCATGGCTACTTCCCAGAAAAAAGATAGCGATATACCACCGCCCGGGCTAAGGTGTTCAAACGAGCCCTGAAAAGGCCAATCGCTCGGTCTGTGCCTGATATTTTGAATCTTGGGTCAGCACGGAATTTGTCGATAAAACCCTTGAAGTCCTGGTACTGTTTGCTGCCAATCGCAACACTCCAGGAATCTTTGCCAACTCGGAACGAGGACGTTGGTGCAGCGGTGTAGTACGCGTCTCCGTGCATCAGGATTCTGAACCAATAGTCGAGATCGACAAGGTAAGGATGGCTTGCGTCATACTTGCCGACAGTCGTGATAAGTTCGCGCCGAAACAATCCGTTTCCCGGCTCTCCGATCGGGTTGGCGCCAGCGCGGATGCAGCGCTTTATCAGTGCAAGGCCCCCAATTCTCCCGGCTTTTACACCGGCAAGACCTCGAGTCATCAGCACCCTACCTTCAGAATCAATAATTTCTCTTGATCCAAACACCAGTGCAGTTGTGTTCGCCTTGTCCGCCTCCAGTATTGCTACCTGTATTTCAAGGCAGTCGCTGGCCAGCACATCATCATGCGGGAGCAGCTTGAAATACTTGCCCCGCGCAACTTCAAGACATCGGTTCCAGTTGCCCTCGGGACCAAGATTTTGCGCATTACGAAGATAAGTTATGCGCGGGTCCGAATAGCCGCCGACAAGCGCCTCAGTGTCGTCTGGTGAATTGTCATCGAGTATCCAAATTTCAAAGCGCTGATACGACTGATTCAATACCGAATCGATGGCAGCACCCAGAAAGGCGGAGCCCTTGTAGGTGGGTATGCAGACAGAAACAAGCGGGGTTGACACTTTTGGCTATCTATTCAAAGCAATCATCGGACTCGGGCTTGCACGAACGCGGAACGCTCTGCCGCCATGAGCTGCGCAATGCCAACCGGCAACTGCCTGGCCGCAACTCTTGCGTTTTCCCGCAGTGCGATTGACCGAAATTGCACGCGCCGGGAATAAAGCGCAGACAGACTGCTTGCGCTCGTAACGATGCGTGGCGTGCGCCTCACGATTCTCCTGAAGACAGAGACGATTTCGGCAATCGTCACCGGGTGCTCAGATGCAATAATCTTCAGAAGAACACGGGGTTTCTTGCCTGCTGCGCGCAAGCTGGTGATCATCCCTGCGGCGGCATCATCGGCAGCGATGTAGTCACGGATCGTGTCGTAGGGAACGTAAATCTGTATAGGCTGATTGCGCAGAATGCTGCGAGCGATATGCGCCAATAGTCCCTGCTGTTTGCCACTGGCCTGGCCAGGACCGTACAGCGTTGAGATTCGAGCAATTAGCGCAGCTGTCCCATCTGTCGCAAGCGCAAATGACCGCACCAGTTCTTCTTGCTTTAGTTTCTCTCGGGCATAGGCGGTTGTTGGCGCCGGCATTGTGTCCTCAGTAATGATTTCATCCGATGAGCCGGCATAGATTGCACCTGCCGAACTGGCGAACGCAATGGCGCCAGGTGCACTCATCAAGCTTTGCTGAGATGCGATAAGTTCAAGCGCCAAAGACAAAGCGTAGGTTTCCGGCGCAAGAGCAGATTCGGAACTGCTCATGGTCCCCACCCCGGCTGCCCAGTAGATCTCCCATTGACAGTCCGCACCAACCCGAAAAGCAAATGCTTGAACAGCGCGTCTGATCTGCGCAGCGAGCTCGGGGCCAGTGCCCCAACGCAAGCGCTCAGCAGGAAGAAAAACCTCGGCACCCTGGCGGCGCAATTCGCGACACAGGGCAGCGCCCAGCAAACCACTGCCTCCCAAGACCCACGCAATCTTCATTGGCGCAAAGGCGGTCGCGTCGGCTTGCTGGTGACCACGTAAAGCGGCTTGCCCATGACAATGCCCATCGTGACCGCAAGGTACTCGGCGATCACACCGAGCGCTGTCAGGATACTGCCTGAGAAGAATGCGACAACAATCAGCAACGATGTCCAGCCTTGAACCGGCACTTGCCCATAATACTTTCCATACAGTGCATAGATCGCGATGACAATGGCCAGAATCATCGAAAAAAAGCCCATCACCGTAATCAACCGCAACGGCCGCGTTCCGGTTGTGAGAATCAGGTTCCAGAAATGTCCGAACAGTTTGATATAGGAATACCCGGAGGGACGATCCAATTCATTTCGCAAGCTCACTGGACAATGGCCAATGCGCCCGGTGATCCAGAAGAGCCCAACGTCAAGATAAACGCCGTTGCTGCAATAAGCCGCAAGTGTTCGGGCGATTTCGCCGTCAACAAGCCGGTAGCTGTTGAACCGCCCAATCGTGCGATTTCCCATCATCCGGCTGCTAATTGCCTTGGCCGTTCCACTTAAGAAGTTTCGCAACCAACCATGGGGCGGCGGATTGATCGGGTGTGCATAGACCAGTTGAAGCGATGAGTCCAAAGCATAATCGAGCATGGTGCCGATGTCCGCTGGGTTCTGCTGCCCGTCCTCGTCAATGGTCACGACCCAATTGCCGGTGGCGCTGGCCATGCCAGCCAGGGTCGCAGCGTGCTGACCGTAATTGCGGGAAAGCCACACGGGCTGCACAAAGGAATACTGTGCGCTGAGCGCTCCAATCGTTGAGTCAGACCGGTCCGGACCGCAATCGTGAACCAGCAATACTTCACAGATTACAAAAGAAATACCGTTTGGCGTGGTTTGCTGGTGAGTCAACGGCTCGATTTCACCAACCAATGTTGGCAGGGTACGCTCCCCGGCATAAACCGGGATAACAATGGAAACCCGGTGCTGACCATGGCTAGTCATCTCTAACTGGAGCGCACTCGCCCGACCCGATTTCCATATTCACTATTCGACGGTCCTAATCTTGAGTGAGACCAAGCCTAATCCCAGTTTTCTTATGTCTCCGCTCTTGGGATCCAACTCCTTTGGAGATATGGGATTGGGAGGAATTATCTCAATAGTATCTGACGCAACGTCGTCAAACGTTGCAATATTAATGGCGTAATTGGGATCATTTTTGATCGTTATAGCGCGTTCAACATTCCCGGCACGAATCGTTATCGGCTTACCCTCGTTCGGTCCGAATGCATTGGCATACAACTCGATACCGAATTTTTTGGGAAGAGGTTTGTTGAAACGGAACTTGACCGTGGGCCCGTCTGTCCAGCGCCCCCAAGGATCTACATTGGATACCCCCACCACATCAACCAGGAAACTTGGATAGCCTGGTTTGTTGAAAACAATACCCTCAGCCAAAGTGCTTTCGTAACGAGGCGCAAGTTGATCAACCGCAGCCTTTGGAGGCGGAGCCTCTTGCTTCTCTCCACAGGCACAGAGAAGGACAGACGCGCCAAGAATAAGGCAACTCAAAGGAGTAAGAAGTTTTTTGTTCATAAGAATTTCCATCTCGGTGATGACATCAGAGTGGTGTCTGAGAGTCGCAAAGGATCTTCACCACGTCTCTCATACGCTTGCTAGCGTGCCAGCCGAGTATTTTAAAGGCTTTTTCGGGTTTTCCCTGACTCCACGGAATCTCGTTCGGTCGCTTGAGCTGGTCGCTGTGGCGCACATGCTCCGTCCAGTCCAGGCCATAACAGGCAAAGGATTCCTTGACAAAGTCCTGCAGTGAGTTGGCTTCGCCAGTGGCGATCACAAAATCATCGGCTTGGTCGGCCTGAAGAATGCGCCACATGGCATCGACGTATTCCGGCGCCCAGCCCCAGTCCCTTGACATGCTCAAATCGCCAAGCGTCAGCTTCTCTGGCGACCCGCGCGAAATCCGATAAGCAGCTTGCACCACCTTTTGAGTGACAAACCGCGCCGGTCGGAGTTCCGATTCGTGATTGAATAATATGCCGTTGGCGGCGTAGATGTTGTTCGCCTCACGGTAATTACGCACCAGCCAGTGTGCCGCGCATTTGGCCACCGCATAGGGGCTGACCGGATGAAACGGTGTGTTTTCGTCGGCCGGTTCGCCAGCGGTGTCGCCAAAACATTCGCTGGAGCTTGCGTGGTAAAACCGTGCGGGCAGCGCCAGAAAGCGCAACGATTCCAGTATGTTGAGCGTGCCGATGGTGATGCTCTCGATCGTCTCGGAGGGTTGATCAAACGACAATCCCACCGAGGTTTGCCCCGCAAGATGGTAAATTTCATCCGGGCGCGCTTTTGATATGGCCGTCAATGTGCTTTTGAAATCGTTCGGCGCCATCGACAGCAGACTAACCTGCCCCGCCACGCCAAGCCGTGCCAGCGAATCAAAGCGCGATACCCCGGCGTCGCGCGACGTACCAAAAACCTTATACCCTTTGCCCACCAGCAACTGCGCAAGATAGGCGCCGTCCTGGCCGCCGATGCCGGTAATGAGTGCGGTCTTGCTCATTCCATCTTGGCTTCGATCGTGTCCGCAGACAGATCCGCACCACACTCCCACTCAACAAAATAACCACCGTTTTTAATCTTCATAAACCGCGTGATGTCCTTAAGCTCTTGAAAGGCTTCGAATTCAAGGTAAGGACGAACGTCAAACTGGCCAGTTCGTCCATCATTGGCGACGACTGAGAACTTCCAGTCGGAATGAGGTGTGAGTTCTGCAATGTTCATTGATCCACCCTTAATTGGAAATGGTTTCTTACCATCCACCGCAAGAGCCCAATCGGCAAGGAGATCATCCTTGTGAATTTCTATCCAAGCGACAACAAGTTTATGTTTGCTTGGAGGTAATTCACCAGCAAGCAATACTCCGTCAGGAATTGAGTAGGTACCAACTTGCCCCTGATACTCGGCATGAATATGCGCTAAGTGATGGCGTTCAATGTCCTTAAAGAACATCCGAATCAGGATTCCATAGAACATTGATATGGTTGGCATCCCATTTGTTCTCAAGCTAGTTCGAAGTCTTGATCTTCAATGAAACCAAAGCCAAGCCCGCCCTCAAAGTCTTGCGCCAAGTCGGTCGACGGTGTTACTGGTTAAAACGAATCTTCGGCACAGTTAAGGTGGACGCCTCGGCACCAACAATCGCGCTACAGGAAATGCCGGCCGTCGTGGCCGCCGCAGCGTTACCAACGCTAATTCTGGTTACGGTGATTGTGGCATTGGTGTTGAACGTAAAGTCGTAGACAACGTTGCATGTTCTGTGAAATCTTGTGCCAGACATCCTTACAGTCGAGCCGCTCACTTGCCCGTTCATAAGGTCAAATAAGTCGAGCTGTGGCACGGGAAGAACACCGCCGCCAGAGGTGGCTGGAAAACTGAAACTGCCATCAGCGTTGAAATAGATGGTTGCAATCATATGTGTGCCATCTTGGTGCAAGGACAAGTAGTTGCCGGCGGACCACTGATAGATTCCGTCATTAGGACCAGCCAATGCCGGTCCTGTACGCACGAGACGGGCCTTGTAGGTGCCCGGCGCAGTGCCGACGTCAGTGACGCCGACGCTGAAGTCGACATACCAGCCCGCATTCAAAATTTGAGCATAGGCCGAAGTCGACCAGAAACCCGACCCGGGCCCATTCGGAAACAGCGTGGTGTTGATGGCTGGCACAAATCGACTGTAATCGCTCAGACTGAGAAGTTCCTCCTCAGTTGGCAATCGCCAGTCTGTTTGCCCTGCGAAGGTGCTGGTTAGCAACTTGGCATCTCCCCAGATGAAGTCGGTCGCAGTGCCGCTACAAGTGCTACCGGTCCAAGTCTGTCCAACCGCGCAGCGCTGCCACATCAGACTCGTAGGTGAATGTATCACCGTGCCGTCACCTTGATCGACATAGTCCGTGCTCGGGCGTGCAATGTTCAATACGCCCGAAGTGCTTCCCGCACGCACCAGACGGACCTGGTTGGCGATGCTTTTGTCGCCGCTCGGATAGGCGCTGCCGTAGCTGAAATGGACATACCAGGCAAGGCCCGGACTGCCGGCAAAGCTGGTAGAAGTCCAGAAATCAGACATAGTCGTATTCGGAAAAATCACCGTATCGATGACAGAGCCGTCACTTGGCCGATCCACAATCGTCTGCAATTCCCGGATGCTTGGCAGTCGCCAGTCGCTTTGTCCCGCAAAGCTCACCGTGCCGGTCAGCGCGTTGGCCTGAGCCCAGGTGCTGGTGCTGGCCGTACTGCTACACGTATTGCCAGTCCATGTCTGCCCAACAGAACACCGCATCCAAGTCAACCCCGTTGTCGGGTCCGTCGCCGTGCCGTCGCCATTGTCCGTATAGGTCTTGGCCAGCGCATAACCTGCACTGCCAGCCAACAGACACCCAATCGCAAGCCACCGCAGCAAGTCAAACCTGCCCGGAACCAGCCCATTACCCCAATTCAGTGTTTTCATCTTGTTTCCCTCGTTGGATCTTATGTCGCGTTACGAACTCTTCCTAAGCCGCCCTGGTCGCAGGGGGTCGGTTGGTGTAGGTCATCTCGGCGCTGCGGGCTGACATACGAGTTTCTGAAAAAGCATTGTAGCCAGCTTCGATAGTCTTACACCTTGCGGTCATGCAATTATCGAAACGGAATGCTTTTGTTATTACCAATCGCCATTTGGTACTATCCGCCCATGAACACCCTGACCATCAAGATTCCTGCTGCTTTAGAGCTTGAACTGCTGCAGGCGAGTGCACAGGCGCAGTTGACCTCACCCGCGCATTGGCCCTGGTCGAGCGTGGGTTGATGCAAGCATGACCCAGCGTGTTCTGCACATCGGCAAATTCTTCCCGCCCGACCGCGGTGGCATGGAAACGTTTCTGTCGGACCTGGTGCAAACCCAACGTGCTCTGGGTATCGACAGCCATGCTTTGGTGCATGGCAAGCCGCTTGCAGACGACCCGCCCTGGCTAAGGCGGGTGCCTGTGCAACTGCGCCTGATCTACACACCGATCGCATTGGGTTTTTGGGCGGCAGTGCGGCGAGCCCTGCGCGAGGTCCAACCTCAAGTGCTGCACATTCACATGCCCAATGTATCGGCCTTCTGGGCACTGACGCTGATCAGTGCCCACAAGATTCCGTGGGTGGTGCATTGGCACTCAGACGTGGTGGTGTCAGACCAGCATCGGGCTCTGCGCCTTGCTTACACCCTATATCGACCTTTTGAGCAGGCGATACTCGAACGTGCCGAACGCATCGTCGCGACATCTTTGCCCTATCTCTATGCGAGCGAAGCCCTGTTCCGCTGGCAATACAAGTGCGTTGTGGTGCCGCTGGGCATCAAGACTGATCTGCCAGTTCATTCAAACGGGGAACTGCCCTGGCTGCCGGGCCGACTCAAACTTCTGTCGCTGGGTCGACTGGCGCATTACAAGGGCTTCGAGACCCTGATCCGTGCGGTCAGCGTCTCGCCCCAGTTGCAACTCATCATCGCCGGCCAAGGCGAATCCATGACCAGTTTGCAATCGTTGGTGAAGACTTGCACCCCCGAAGGCGCACAGTCCCCTGTGCAACTGCTCGGTGAAGTCAGCGAAGATTTGAAACATCAGCTTCTCGCCAGCTGTGATGCGTTTTGTTTGGCCTCCGTTGAACGCACTGAAGCCTTTGGCGTGGTCCTGCTCGAAGCCATGGCACACGCCAAACCCTGCATCGTCAGCAACTTGCCGGGCTCCGGCATGTCCTGGGTGGTCTCAAGCAGTGGCTCCGGAATGTGGCAACTGCCTCCTGGCGACTCGATCGCTTGGCGAATTGCCTTGGAACAACTGAGTAAGCAGCCTGAGATACTCAAACAGTGGGGTGCAGAAGGCAAGCGTGCATTGCATGAGCGGTTTTCGATGACGGGTTGCGCCCTGAGTTTGGCATCCGAATACTTTGTTTCCAGAAATGAATCGCGTCGGCGCGCTGATCATTCATCCATTCTGATCGTCATCCCGGCCCGCGACGAGGCTGCCACCATCGGTCAAGTCGTCAACTCGCTGATCGCTGCGGGTTGGAATCAAGTTTTCGTCATCGACGACCACAGCAGCGACGACACCGGAAGTATTGCGCGGCGCGCCGGCGCCACGGTAACGCGCCCGGTGTTGCCGCTCGGCGCTTGGGGGAGCATGCAACTGGGCGTGCGCCATGCCTGGGCCATGGGCTATCAGGCAGTGATTACGATGGACGCAGACGGCCAGCATGAAGTGCAGGAAATCCCCAGTCTGCTGGCAGGCAGCACTGATGCTGATGTCGTAATTGGTGCTCACCCTGAGCGCGCCAGCCGCTTGCGCCAGATCGCATGGCGCTGGTTCCGCCTCATAGCGGGCTTTGAGCTGCGCGATCTCACGTCGGGATTTCGCTA
>CAIVLG010000237.1 GCA_903906695.1 uncultured beta proteobacterium
CCATCCCGGTATTTTTCTCGGTTCCGTCTTTTGCACCTGACCTCGCGAAAATCATGCACAAATACCGCCGCCATGATCTGCCACCTGATACTGAGCGCATGGCGGCATGAGCGCTACTGGAGAACTTGGCACTGTCCAGTTCTCTTCTACTACTGCTGCATTTCCGCCAGATGGACACCCCGGGCGGTCGAATTCACGTTCTATTCAACACCGAAACCGGCACGATCTGCGCCACCGGCGATTTCTCCGTCTTCTGGCTCGATCCACTGGTGCGCAAATCGCAGCCTTTTCTTGCCGAGGTAGCGCTGCGGGCGACTGAACTGAAGTTGCCGCCGCCGAACTTGTAACGAATCGGGTCAGTCGTCAAACGGGTCCGACAGATTCTGCCGCACGACCCAGGCGGCAACCAGCAACAGGATTCCCAGCGTCAGAAAGACCGCATTGATCCCGTACGCCAGGCTGATGGCGCCACCGGCGATCGGCCCGATTGCGGCGCCGGTAAAGCGGAAAAAATTATAGGTGCCGACCGCTGTCGTTTTCTCGTGCTGGAACAGGTTGACCAGGATGGTCGATTGCACGGGCAGGCTGCAACCAAGCAGCAGGCCGTACACCAGCAGGAACGCCAGCAGCAATGGAATAGCCATCAGGTTGGCCGACAGTGCCAGCCAGAACAGTAGCACATTCAGTCCGATCCCGAACGAGCTGGCGCTAACTATCCTGGCCCGGCCCCAGTGTTTTTGCCAGCGACCGCCGAGGCCGATGCCTGCCAGGATGCCAGCCGTCAGTGGCACGAAGAAGAAGCCTTCGGACGGTGCCGATTGCGAAAACAAGGCGGTCAGCAGCGTCGGCAGGAATACCAGGAAAACGTAATAGCCGAAAAACTGGCCGAAACCGAGCGCGATGATCGAGAAGGCTGAGCGGTTGGCCAGTATCCGCCGAAAGGTCTGCAGCGTGATCCGCACTGGCACTACCCCGTGCGGCAGCGTTTCGGCCAGTCGGCTGCGGTTGTAGAGCCAGGCGGCGATTCCGGCCGCGGCGAGCAACGCAAACGCCCATTGCCAATGCAGATAGGCGGCGATCAGGCCGCCGACCACCGGCCCGAATACCGGGCCCAGGAACGTCACAGTCTGAAACACGCCCATCGCCGCGGGGCGCTCCTGCGGCGGATAGAGGTCGCCGATCACGGCCGGCGCAACCAGCAGCGCGGTACTGATCCCGATCGCCTGCGCCGCGCGCCCGCCCAGGAAAACCCAGTACGATGCGGCAAACAGGCAAAGCAAAGAACCGAGCGAAAAGACGATCAGCCCAGGCAGCAGGATTGCACGCCGACCCCAGCGGTCCGCCATCGGCCCGACGACAAAATTGCTTAACGCCAGAATGGCAGTAAACAATGAAATGGTCAGGTTGACCATGACGGTGTTCACCTGGAAAAAGGTGCACAGCTCAGGTAGGCTGGGCGCGTACACGGTTTGCGAGAAAGGCCCCAGAAATGCAGCTGCCGCCACGCCTACCAGGACGGTTTTGTTCGATACGGACATGTTTTATTTCTGTTCGAGCTGAAAGTCTTGTAGCGTATGTCAGGTAGGTGTCACGTCAGGCTTCACGCAATGGCCGCTCCATGAAGACGGCGCTCGTTCGATACACCTCCAGGGTCTCACAACGATCAAAGAGTTGATTCACGAGGAATTTGGTGACGGCATAATGAGCGCGATTGACTTTTCAATGGACATTGTTCGCCAACCGGACCCCAAAGGGGATCGTGTGAATGTCGTTCTCTCAGGCAAGTTTTTGCCCTACAAGGCCTATTGACAGCAGACCTTTGCTGGGTGGCGTAATACTTTTGCTGGCCGGACATATTTTTGGTATGCGACGGTCAGTGCAATTTGTCAGAGTCGCAGAACTTTAGTAGACTGCGACGCCACACAGTCATCACTTCACTGATCACTTCGGGGAGTCCGCCATGAATCTGGTCGAGCGCATTAAAGGCATCATCTTGAACCCAGCGGCTAGCTGGACGGCCATAGAACAAGAGAGTACCGACTTACGGCAACTCTATGTGCCCTACATGGTGACTTTAGCCGCCATCCCTGCCGTCGCCGGGTTCATTGGCATGAGCATTTTCGGCATAGGCGGCTTTGGTGTGTCCATCCGCATTCCGGTGGTAACCGGCGTCGGACTGATGGTGAGCCATTACGTAATGACATTGGTCATGGTCTTTGTCTGGGGTTGGGTTATCAGTATGCTGGCAAAAACATTTGGTGGACAGCCCAATTTGATGAATGCCGTCAAGCTCACGGTCTATTCAAGTACTGCTGCAATGGTGGCGGGTGTGTTTCAGGCGATCCCTGGCCTTTCCATGCTGGCGGTGCTGGGGGGCTTGTACTCGCTGTATGTGATGTACCTTGGACTGCCAGTTTTGATGAAGAATCCAAAAGAAAAATCCATTTCGTACATGGTGGCGGCCGCACTTGTCGGCATTGTTGGCAGCATCCTGGTCAGCGCTGGCAGTTCCATTTTCATGCCATCGCCGATGTCGCATATGTCTGGCATGACTGGCACCGGCGACATCAAGATCAGCACACCCAGGGGTGATGTCCAGATTACCAATGTCCCGGGTCAGTCAGGAAGTCCAGCTAACGCGGCGGTGACCATAAAAACGCCCGATGGCGAAGTCAAGATCGACATGAAGCAGATGGAAGAAGCAGCCAAGCAAATGGCGAGGCTGAATGCCGAGAAAGAGCAAGAGGCAAAGAAATAAAGCCCAGGTAGTAGTTGGTTTATGACTAACAAGTCATGCTTGGTAAACCGTCTGCCGTACAGCCTTCCACGGCTGTAGAGTGGCGTGAAGCCGTGGTATTGACCGCCGAAGTGAACCGACAAAGCAATCCGCAGTGGCATCGACGTCATTGAACTGAAGTGTGAACGATGACCCACCTAGCAAGACGTGCCCTGAGCCAGACCCTGACCCTGGCTCTTGCCACAATCGCAATCGCTGCGCAGGCGCAACCCGTTCTGGTGGCCAGCGACGGCTCAATCCACCTGGTGGTCGGCTACCCGGCGAGAGGTTCTGCGGACCGCGTGGCTCCGCTCCGCTCGTCACCGATTTGATCAGCGGGCAAGCTGCGCATTCTGGCGATATCGACCGAGAATAGCTCGCCGTTTGCGCCCAACGTGCCAACCTTCAAGGAGGCCGGACTCGATCTCGTCGCCACCGGATGGGGCGTCTTCTTTGCCCCAGCCAGCTTGCCCAAGGACAAGGTTGAGCGGCTTAGTCAGGCGATTCGTGAGGTCATGCGGGACCCCGACACGCAGCGAAAGTTCACCGACTCCAAATTGACGCCCGTGGTCAGCACGCAGGCACAAACCGAGGCCATGCTTAGCGCTTTTCGAGCGAAGTGGGCGCCAGTGGTGCAGCGCTCGGGGTTCCAGCCTTGAGCGAGGTCTGCGCATTATCGTGCGCTGGATCGCCGCTGGATGCGCTCCGATGCCCGGTTTGACCGAGGAACCTTGCAAGACGATGGTCAAGGCTGTGGCAAGCTGTGTGGCGGCAAAATGTCCGTTCGACCAAGCCTAAGGCCATACCGAAAACCTGTCGGAAATTCTTACGTTCGGTCACTCTTAAGAAGGCAATTCGTTTGGCCATACGAAAACCAGTTGTTTGCCGTATGACATTGATAATGCAAGTGTTCACGCCGGGTCAGGCACCCAACGTTGATAGGCCGGGCAAGTCCTGAATTTCGACTGTGGTCTTGGGTTGCGAGGTTTTGCAATCAAGCCGCCAAGACGTGTATCTCGGCGACCAAATAGTGTCGCTGGGCGGCCTACACCTTGCTCGGATTGATCAGGTACTTCGCTCCGGTCGCGCGCTTGCCATATTCAGAAATCTCGCTCAATTGCAGCGCTTGGGAAAGTGAGATCTCTTTGGAGTAGCCGCTGGCAAAGGTAGTCTTCAACTCCCTGACCACACGCTGTTTC
>CAIVLG010000238.1 GCA_903906695.1 uncultured beta proteobacterium
GCGGTCTTCACGTTTTGCGCCTGGCGACTCAACGCCGCTTACTGGAAAGACGTCAAATAGCGCGCATCAATGGCCTGGGTTTCGCTGTGACGGCGCAGCCCCGGCGTTTCGGAGCGGGTTTGCATGAAGCATCCCACTCTTTGTTTTCTTTAGGAGTCCCACCATGATGGTGTTGTATTCAGGTACTACCTGCCCATTTTCCCACCGCTGCCGGTTCGTCCTTTTTGAGAAAGGCATGGACTTTGAAATTCGGGATGTCGATTTGTACAACAAACCCGAAGACATCAGTGTCATGAATCCTTATGGCCAGGTGCCGATCCTGGTCGAGCGCGATCTGATCCTGTATGAATCGAACATCATCAACGAATATATCGACGAGCGTTTTCCGCACCCGCAACTGATGCCCGGCGATCCGGTCGATCGGGCGCGGGTGCGCCTGTTCCTGCTCAACTTCGAGAAGGAATTATTCATCCATGTCTCTACCCTGGAGTCGCGTGCCGCCAAGAACAATGAGAAGGTGCTGGACAAGGCACGCGCCCACATTCGGGATCGACTGACGCAACTGGCTCCGGTATTTCTGAAGAACAAATTCATGCTGGGAGACGGCTTCTCGATGCTTGACGTTGCCATCGCGCCCTTGCTCTGGCGACTCGATTATTACGGCATTGATTTGAGCAAGAATGCGGCGCCACTGCTGAAATATGCGGAGCGCATCTTTTCGCGCCCGGCCTACATCGAGGCCTTGACGCCTTCCGAAAAGGTGATGCGCAAATAAGCGTTGGACTGCACGCCGATGATGGAAGCCCCGCAAGCCACCTCGACTCGACCTTACCTGATTCGCGCACTGTACGAGTGGTGCACCGACAACGGTTACACGCCGTATATCGCGGTGTCGGTGAACGAGCGCGTGCAGGTTCCACGCGAGTACGTGAAAGACGGCGAAATCGTTCTCAACATCAGCTTCGACGCCACGACGTCGCTCAAATTGGGCAATGACTTTATCGAATTCAAAGCCCGGTTCGCTGGAACTGCGCGCGACATCATGGTGCCGGTGGCTCAGGTGGCGGCCATCTATGCGCGTGAGAATGGACAGGGGATGGCTTTTCCGATGTTGAACCCTGATGCGGCTGAGGCCTCAACCATGCCGCACGATCATCACTCCGCGCCGTTGGAGCCGAAAGCGGTCCAGTTGGCCAGCGTCGATTCGGAACTGCACCATGAAGAATCGACCGAAAATCCGGAGCCGCCACGCCCAACGCCAGCCGGGTCAAGACCCATGCTGAAGCGCGTCAAATAGCTCGCAGAGCGTCGCTGGCAGGATTGAGGAGTCCGTTAAAATGCGGGCATTGCCGATTTAGCTCAGTTGGTAGAGCAACCGCCTTGTAAGCGGTAGGTCATCAGTTCGAATCCGATAATCGGCACCACTTCATTGACAATCACGCACTGTGCCTGATTTGAACCTTCAGCCGAATTGAGGTAACCTCCCATCCCTTGCTGCGCAAATGGGATTGAAGAGCGGGCAGAAGTTGCCGGATTTTTGCCGCTGCTGCATTGTTGTCCACCATCAGGCACCAAAGCGGGCCGTCGATTGGTCCGGCCTTGACGCTTGCACGCAAGGACGCGGGGATGAGGGATTGAATCGCCTTGAGCCGCGCCACCGAGTCGTCGCTGAGTGCAGTCAGTCTTGCCAGTGTTGGCGAGTCCTGCGTAGCCTGCAGCAGCGTGACCGATTGGTGGCGATGGTTCATCAGCAAATAATTGTGGGGTATCCGAATGCAATTGATTATCACGGATGCATGGCTTGCCAAAAGTCGTGCCATTCATCTCACCGGAACCAAACTGGTCCTAGCCGCCGTGCTAGCGTCGTTCAGCTTAACGCTGGTTGCGGCTAGCTTGTACCATTGGGTTTTTCTGAAGGGTGCACGCGAAGGCTGGCCGGTGATTGGTACGCTGGTCCGGATGGTCGTCAAGGACGAGTTTGAACAGCGCGACCGTTTCATGCGTGAAAACCTTGATCTGCTGGCGGGTAAATTGGGCGAGATGCAGGCCAAGCTGACTCAGCTCGAGTCCCTTGGCGAGCGGGTTTCGGGTCTGGCCGGCGTCAATCCCGACGAGATCAGGAGCAAGCCGGCTCAGGGTGGACCGTTGGTCTCGGGGCGACCCTTGACGGTCGAGGAACTGCGGGCCACGCTGGCTGATCTGGACCGACTGACGGCACAACGCACCGACCTGATGACGGTGCTGGAGTCGCGCCTGTTTGAACAGAAAATTGGCAACATGATGATCCCGACGCAGCAACCGATCGCAGGTGCCAGCCTGGGTTCGCTGTTTGGCTGGCGCATCGATCCGATCACCGGCCGATCGGCGCTGCATACCGGACTTGACTTTGAGGCCGATCGTGGCACCCCGATCTTGGCGGCGGCGGGTGGGGTCGTGGTGACGCAGGAGTTTCATCCGGAATATGGCAACATGATCGAAATTGATCACGGCAACGATCTGATCACGCGCTATGCCCACGCCTCCAGGACGCTGGTCAAGAAAGGTGACCTGATCAGACAGGGGCAGAAGATTGCCGAGGTCGGGAGCACCGGACGCTCGACCGGAACCCATTTGCACTTCGAGGTGCTGGTGCAGGGCATTGTTCAGGATCCGCAGAAATTCCTGGCGGCTGGCAGCAAGCTGGCGCCGCGCCATGTCGCCGGCCTGGCGCTGTCCGGGCCAGCCCAGTATCGAGCGGGACGCCGATAGCTCGGGGACGGGCGCTGCGGCAAAGGTAAAATCACCGGTTTGGTTTACTTAGCATTGCGTACCGCATATCAACGGTTGCGTTTCGTGACAGTGACCCCATTTCACTCAGATTAGAAAAAGGATTGCGCTGCTCGGATGGCCCAAGGGGGCTGGCTGGTCGGTCCTGCATTCATGGCCACAAATATCCTCACCAAAATTTTCGGCAGTCGCAATGATCGACTGCTCAAGCAGTACCGCTCCGGTGTCGTTCGCATCAATGCGATGGAAGCCGAGCTCGAGAAATTGTCCGACGAGACATTGCGCGCCAAGACGCAGGAGTTCAAGGACCGCATCGGCAAGGGCGAGACGCTCGACGCCCTGTTGCCTGAGGCGTTTGCCGTGGTGCGCGAAGGCTCCAAGCGGGTCATGAAGATGCGGCATTTCGATGTCCAGTTGCTCGGCGGCATGTCGCTTCACAATGGCAAGATTTCCGAAATGGGAACCGGCGAGGGCAAGACCCTGACCGCCACCATGCCGGTCTATCTCAATGCCCTGACCGGCAAGGGGGTTCATGTTGTCACGGTCAATGACTATCTGGCGAACCGGGACGCGCAGTGGATGGGCAAGCTCTACAATTTTCTGGGGCTCAGCGTTGGCGTCAATCTGCCGCAGATGTCGCGCGAGGAAAAGCAGGCCGCCTACGGTGCCGACATCACCTACGGCACGAACAATGAATATGGCTTCGACTACCTGCGCGACAACATGGTGTACGAGGCCGCCGACCGGGTTCAGCGCGGCTTGAATTACGCGATCGTCGATGAGGTTGACTCGATCCTGATCGACGAGGCGCGCACCCCCCTGATCATCAGTGGTCAGGCCGAGGACCACACCGACCTCTACATCGCCATCAACAAGGTGGTTCCTTCGCTTTACAAGCAGGAGGGCGAAGAGGATCCGATCACCGGTGAAGGCGTCACCAAACCGGGCGACTTTACGCTAGATGAAAAAAGTCATCAGGTTTTCCTGACGGAACAGGGCCATGAGAGCGCCGAGCGCATTCTTGCAGAGCTGGGCCTGATACCTGAGGGCGCGTCGCTCTACGACCCGGCCAACATCACGCTGATGCATCACCTGTACGCTGCGCTGCGTGCCAATCACCTTTATCACCGTGATCAGCATTACGTGGTGCAGAACGGGGAGATCGTGATCGTCGATGAGTTTACAGGACGCTTGATGACCGGTCGGCGCTGGAGCGACGGTCTGCACCAGGCGGTCGAGGCCAAAGAAGGGGTGGCGATTCAGGCCGAAAACCAGACGATGGCCTCGATAACTTTCCAGAACTACTTCCGCCTTTATGGCAAGCTCGCCGGCATGACCGGCACCGCGGATACCGAGGCTTACGAATTCCAGGAAATTTACGGGCTTGAAACGGTCGTCATGCCGTACAACCGCCCGAGCAAGCGCGAAGACCAGTTGGACCGCGTCTACAAGACCACGCGTGAAAAATATGAAGCCGCGATTGAAGACATCCGCGAGTGTTACGAGCGGGGTCAACCGGTTTTGGTAGGAACCACTTCGATTGAGAATTCCGAAGTTCTCTCGCAAATGCTGGATAAGGAGAAGTTGCCGCATCAGGTGCTTAACGCCAAGCAGCACGCACGTGAGGCCGAAATCGTGGCCCAGGCGGGAAGCCCCAAGATGATCACCATCGCCACCAACATGGCTGGCCGCGGCACCGACATCGTGCTGGGTGGCAACATCAGCAAAGCGGTGGAGGCGGTCGAGTCCGACCAAACGCTGGACGCGGCGCAGAAGCAGCAGAAGGTCGAAGCCCTTCGCGCCCAATGGGCACTGGACCACGAACAGGTCAAGGCGCTCGGCGGATTGCGCATCATCGCCACTGAGCGACATGAGTCGCGCCGCATCGACAATCAGTTGCGCGGTCGTTCCGGCCGTCAGGGTGACCCCGGGTCTTCGCGTTTCTACCTGAGCCTTGATGACGCCTTGATGCGCATCTTTGCCGGTGACCGGGTCAAGGCCATCATGGACCGCCTGAAGATGCCCGATGGTGAAGCGATTGAGGCCGGCATCGTGACGCGCTCCATCGAAAGCGCCCAACGCAAGGTTGAAGCGCGCAATTTCGACATTCGCAAGCAGTTGCTTGAGTATGACGATGTATCGAACGATCAGCGCAAGGTGATTTACCAGCAGCGCAACGAAATTCTGGACGCGAAGGATCTGAAGGCCCAGATCAGCTCACTGCGCGAAGGCTGTTTCAATGATCTGGTGCGTCAATTCGTGCCGCCCGAATCGGTCGAGGAGCAATGGGATATTGCGGCGCTGGAGAAAGTTCTGTCGGACGAATGGAAAGTCCACCTATCCCTGCAAACGATGGTCAGTGAGGCCAGTGCAATCACGGACCATGACCTTTTGGCAGCTGTGCGCAGCGAAGTCGACAAGGTGTTTGCAGCCAAGGTAGCACAGGTCGATGCTGACAACTTCACCCAGTTTGAGCGCATGGTGTTGCTGCAAAGCATCGACACGCATTGGCGCGAACATCTGAGTTCGCTCGATTACCTGCGCCAGGGCATCCATCTGCGCGGCTATGCCCAGAAGCAGCCGAAGCAGGAGTACAAACGCGAGGCGTTCGAGTTGTTCGGGCAACTGCTTGACGCCGTCAAGAATGACGTAACCAAGGTGCTGATGTCGGTGCAGATTCAGTCCGGCGAGCAGTTGGAGCAGGCCGCGGTGGAGATGGAGAACCGGGCCGAAAGCATTGCCAACGTCACATACACCGCACCAACCGAAACCGGTGAGGTGCAGACCACACTCGATGAAGAGACGGTGAAAGCCAGCGTTCCCCGCGTCGGGCGCAACGAGCCCTGCCCGTGCGGCAGTGGCAAGAAGTACAAGCAGTGTCACGGAAAGTTAAGCTGATAACCTTGCGGGACAGACCGCAGTTACACGAAGTGAACCAGCTCTGTCCCCAACTGATTTAGAGAGGTATGCATGGCAGTCAATCTGTCTCCCCCGACCGCGGCCGATCTCTATCCGATTGCCGGCGTGCGCCTTGGCGTGACCGAAGCCGGCGTACGCAAGGCGGGTCGCAAGGACCTCACCGTGATGCTGATCGAGCCGGGGGCGTCGGTCGCCGGGGTTTTCACGCAGAACCGTTTTTGCGCTGCGCCGGTGCAGATTTGCCGGGAGCACCTGGAGCGTGGAGCTGGCGTGCGCGCCATGCTGATCAATACCGGCAATGCCAATGCGGGCACAGGTGAGGACGGACGCCAGCGTGCGATTCAGAGTTGCGTGGCGCTGGCTGGCAAGCTCAAACTCGCGCCGGCCCAGATACTGCCGTTTTCGACCGGCGTGATCATGGAGTCGCTGCCGGTCGAGCGCATCGAGGCCGGTCTCGATGGCGCCCTGGCCGATGCCCGCGAAGACAACTGGTTGCGCGCCGCCGAGGCCATCATGACCACCGACACGGTGGCCAAGGCTTTTGCCACGCAGCTGACCATAGCCGGTACCAGGGTCAGCATTACCGGCATCAGCAAAGGTGCTGGCATGATCCGGCCCAATATGGCGACGATGCTGGGTTTCATTGCGACCGACGCCTGCATCAGCCAGGCTGCGCTGCAGCGGCTGGTGACGGAAATCGCTGAGACCTCGTTCAATCGGGTCACGGTCGATGGCGACACGTCCACCAACGATTCTTTCATGTTGATTGCCAGCAACAAGGCGAGCCACGCGGTGATTGATTCGCTGGACAGCGAGAACGCTCAGGCGCTCAAAGCTGCCTTGATCGAGGTGGCTCGCAAATTGGCGCAAGCGATCGTGCGCGATGGCGAAGGTGCCACCAAATTCATCAGCATCCAGGTCGAAGGTGGCAGGACCCAGGCCGAATGTCGCCAGGTGGCCTACGCCATCGCCCATTCGCCACTGGTGAAGACCGCGTTCTTCGCCAGTGACCCGAACCTTGGGCGCATTCTGGCGGCCGTCGGCTACGCCGGCATCGCAGACCTCGACCAGAGCGGCATTGACCTGTACCTGGATCAGGTTCACGTGGCTCAGCGCGGCGGTCGCCATCCCGCTTACCGTGAGGAAGACGCTCAGCGTGTCATGCGGCAGAGCGAAATCACTGTGCGCGTGCTGTTGGGGCGCGGCGCGGCGAGCGACACGGTCTGGACCTGTGACCTGAGTCATGAATACGTCACGATCAATGCCGACTACCGATCATGACGCCGCAGTTCGAGCATTTGTTGCTGCGCGTCGAACAACTGATTGCTCGCGTTGAGGCGGTCCTACCGCACGCGCTGAGCGCGCCGGACTGGAGCGCCTCGGTTGCCTACCGCTATCGCAAGCGCAGTTCCGGGCATGGCGCGCTGGAGCCGGTGCGTCATGTGGGCAGCATGCGCTTGTCAGACCTGAAGGAAATCGAGCCGCAAAAGGCCAAGATCCAGCGCAACACGCTGCATTTTGTGAACGGCCAGCCGGCCAACAATGTGCTTTTGACTGGCGCCCGTGGCACCGGCAAATCGTCATTGATCAAAGCCTGCCTGAACGAATACGCGCCGCTGGGCCTGCGCCTGATCGAGGTCGACAAGACCGATTTGATCGATCTTCCCGACATTGTCGATGTGGTCTCGCCGCGCGCGGAGAAGTTCATCGTCTATTGCGATGACCTGAGCTTTGAAGAGGGCGAGCCCGGCTACAAGGCACTCAAATCGATTCTGGACGGCTCAGTCGCTGCCACGACTGCGAACCTGCTGATCTACGCCACCAGCAACCGGCGTCATCTGTTGCCCGAGTACATGCTGGAGAACCTCAGCTACACCCATACCGAGGACGGTGAAGTGCATCCGGGCGAAGTGGTGGAAGAAAAGATTTCGCTCTCGGAACGTTTTGGCTTGTGGGTCAGCTTCTATCCATTCACGCAGGATGAATACCTGAGCATCGTGGCACAGTGGTTGTCGTCGTTCAGCGTGACGGCGCAGGCGATCGAGGCCGCAAGAGCCGAGGCCTTGATCTGGGCGCTGGAGCGCGGTTCGCGCAGTGGCCGCGTCGCCTACCAGTTTGCGCGCGACTATGCCGGCCAACATGCTGGCGACGCATGAGCGCCGCCTCATGACTGAGCCGACCCTGGTCGCCGACGGAGAGTTGCCGCGTATTGGCGGGCTCGGGCGAGCGCTGACCGAGGTCGCGGTTGGAGTCTTGATCCGAAGCGACGGCGACTTTCTGTTGACCACGCGACCGCAGGGCAAGGTTTACCAGGGCTACTGGGAGTTTCCCGGCGGCAAGCAGGAAGCCGGTGAAACCACGGCACAAGCTTTGCGGCGCGAACTGCTGGAAGAACTTGGTATTCTGGCCGGCCCGGTCATCCCCTGGCGCAGCGCCACGGTCGACTATCCGCATGCGCTGGTGCGGCTGAACTTCTGCAAGGTCTTTCTGTGGCGCGGCGAGTTGCAGATGCGGGAAGCCCAGTCCTTTTCCTGGCAGCATCTGCCGTTGCAGGTCAGTCCGGTGTTACCGGGCACGCTGCCGGTTCTTCAGTGGTTGGCCGAGGAACTGAACTCGCCATCTGGGTCGGTGAGCTGATCTTCTGGCATGCTGTTGACCGGCATGCGAAAGCTCTCACTGGCCCAGGCGCCCAGGTCGATGTTCTTGCAACGCTGGCTGCAGAACGGCCGAAACGGATTGGAAATCGCGTAGATACTGTCACCGCCGCAGTTCGGGCAACTGACCCGTTTTGGCTTTACTGGAACAGGTGTGTCAGGCGTTGTCATGAGCACAGGGTCAGGTCAAACGCGGTGTCGTCCAGGCTGGCGTGCAGTTTGTCATCGTCGCCCTGACGCATCAGGCGGATCGACACCATCAACCGGTTGCCGCTGACCTCCGGGATCAAGCCCAGCGAGGGCTCCAGCGTCATGCGCAGTAACTGAAACGTCTTGCCCTGAGGCAGGTTTTGCTGGAACTGTCCGCCGACTGCCATGACCTTCTGCGCTTCGCTGGCGCCTCGCAGCAACTTCAGCAAAACGTAGATCGCTTCGGCAAACGGTGTCAGGGTACCGGCCCAGCGCTCCAGATCTTCTCTGCGCAGCGCGCTGCTCTTCTGCTGCCAGGCGTAGTAGGCCGGCAGGTCAAACTCGCAGGTGCCACCCGGAATGCCAATGCGGCTGCGGATACTCATGAGCCAGTCGTTTTCGGTCAGTGCATGCCCGGCCTTGCCTGGCAGCCTGTTCAGGGCCTCGAAACAGTGCTCGACCTGGCCGAGTACCCTGTCAAGCACCTCCTGCGCAATGGCCGGATTGCTCCGATATGCCTCCAGGATATGTTTTTGCCGGTCCAGGTCTTTGAGTGCGTCCGATTTGAGGTCGGCACGGGCTGCCACATCCATCACTTCAAAGATCGTGACCAGCGCAAAGTGGTGGTCCAGCGCCGACTCGCGCGAAACAAACTCGGACAGTCTAAGAAACAGCTGTTCCAACCGCAGGTAGGTGCGAATGCGCTCGTTGAAGGGGTACTCGTAAAGGATCACGCTGATTTCTTTGCTACGCTGGCTTGACTGCTACCCGGATGATAGCCCGAAGCGCACAGACATTTGAAGCAGCTCAGTCAGCAGTTCGTCAATGGACAGACCGACATTGAAGAGCACACTGTCGGCGGCGCTCAGACGGCGCTCGCGACTGGCCTGGGAGGCGATGATTCTTTCGACCTCGTGGAGCGGCAACTGGTTGCGCGCCATGACACGCTGGATCTGAACTTCAGGAATGCAATCGACGACCAGCACGTGGTCCACATTTTTCCGCCAATGGGCAGATTCGACCAGCAGCGGAACGTCGAACACCATGCAGGGCTTGCCCTGCTCGGCAAGAAGGCGCGTTTGGCGAAACGTTTCCTGTCCTACCATGGGATGAATGATGGCTTCGAGGCGCTGGCGGGCGCTGGCGTCGCTGTGGATCAGGCGACGCATCCGGTCGCGCTCCAGGGCTCCGGCAGCACTGAGGTATTCCGATCCAAATTCGGCGACGATAGCCGGCATGGCACGGCCACCTGGCGTCGTGAGCTGGCGCGAAATCGCGTCGGCATCAATCACGCCGGCTCCCTGCTCTGCAAGTAGCGTGGCGACGGTGCTCTTGCCGCTGCCAATGCCGCCGGTCAATCCAAGCCGCACAGGAACCGGCACGATTCAGAGTCCGACAAAGCGAAGCATGGCGTCCGGGCTGAAAATCATGGCGGTGATTCCCGCGCCCGCCAGGAACGGCCCAAATGGCAGATAGCCGCCTTCGCGCAGACCCGCGGACAGCTTCATGGCAATGCCGATCACGGCGCCGATGACTGAAGCCATCAAGATGATCGGCACCAGTGCCTGCCAGCCAAACCAGGCGCCGAGCGCGGCAAAGAGCTTGAAATCTCCGAAGCCCATGCCTTCCTTGCCGGTGATCAACTTGAAACCCCAGTAGACCATCCACAACGAAAGGTAGCCCGCCACGGCGCCCCACAAGGCTGCCGGCAGCGCGACGCCGGTCCATTGCAAAGCGGCCGCGATCAGGCCCGCCCACAGCAGCGGCAGGGTGATCGCATCGGGCAGCAGCGTGGTGTCCCAGTCGATCAGGGCCAGCACCAACAGGCTCGCCGCAAAACCGCTCCAGAGGAGGGCGGATGGACCGGTTCCGAATTTCCAGGTTGCTATGAAGAACAGGATTCCGCTGGTCAGCTCCACCAGCGGGTAGCGCAGACCGATGGCGGCCCCACAGGCTGAGCACCGGCCTCGTAGAAAGAGGTAGCTCAACACCGGGATGTTTTCATGCCAGCGAATTTGATGGCCGCATTTTGGACAACGCGAGCGTGGCAACAGCAGGTTGAAGGTTTCCGTGTCTGGCGCTACTGGCGCGCCCGACATCTCTGCACACTCGAGCCGCCACTGCGCCTCGAGCATGATCGGCAGACGATGGATCACGACGTTGAGGAAACTGCCGACCAGCAGCCCCAGTGCGCCCACCAGGGCGGCATCGAGACCGCTTGAGATCAGCATCAGACCACCTGACCCAGCTTGAAGATCGGCAGGTACATGGCGACCACGATGCCGCCAATCACGGTGCCCAGGATTACGATGATGATGGGCTCCATCAGGCTCGAAATGCCGGCCACCATGTCGTCAACCTCGGCTTCGTAAAAGTCAGCTGCTTTGCCCAGCATGTGGTCGATCGAACCCGACTCCTCGCCGATCGCACACATCTGCAACACCATCGAAGGAAAGAGGTTGGTGTTGCCCATGGCAACGGTCAGGGCGGTTCCGGTGGATACCTCCTGCTGGATCTTGCGCGTTGCGTTCAGATAGACCGAATTGCCGGCCGCGCCCCCGACAGAGTCCAGCGCTTCGACAAGTGGCACGCCGGCGGCAAACATCGTCGACAGCGTCCGCGTCCAGCGCGCCACGCAGGATTTGTCCACCAGCACGCCAAAAATCGGCATCTTGAGCAGGATGCGGTCCATGACAGCCTGCACTTTTTCGTTGCGCTTCCAGGCCTGCATGAAAAAATACAGACCACCGCCAATGCTGCCAAAAATCAGCCACCAGTACTTGACAAAAATCTCGCTGATGGCAATCACTACCAGTGTTGGCCCTGGCAGGTCGGCACCAAAATTGGAAAACACGTCCTTGAACGCCGGTACCACGAAGATCATGATGACGGCCGTGACCACAAAAGCCACGACCAGCACTGCGATCGGGTACATCAAGGCCGACTTGATCTTTGACTTCATGGCCTCGGTTTTTTCCATGTACACGGCGAGGCGGTCCAGCAGCTGGTCCAGAATGCCGGCTGCTTCGCCGGCTTCGATCAGATTGCAGTAAAGGTTGTCGAAATAGAGCGGGAATTTGCGAAAGGCAACGCTCAGCGAGGTGCCGGTTTCGACGTCGGTTCGGATATCGTTGAGAAGTTTGGTGACACTTGGGTTCGGGTTGCCGCGCCCGACGATGTCGAACGCCTGCAACAGCGGAACGCCGGCTTTCATCATGGTCGCCAGTTGACGCGTGAAGATGGCCAGATCCTTGGGTCTGATCGACTTGCCGGATCGCATTCTGCGCTTCCTGATCTTGGTCGGCATGACGCCCTGGCGCCGTAGCGCCGCCTGCACCTGATGCTCGCCGCCGGCCCGGGTTTCGCCGCGCACCTGTTTGCCGTTGCGGTCCCGGCCTTCCCATTCGAAGACAAAATCCTTGATTCCCTTGCTGCTTGAAGTTGCCATCGTCTGCTCTGGATTGTTTTTTATTCGTTGGTTACGGCCAGCACTTCTTCCAGAGAAGTCAGTCCCAGCTTGACTTTGCCCAGGCCAGCCTGTCTCAAAGTGAGAACGCCTTCCAGAGCCGACTGCTGGGCGATCTCCATGGCGTTGCCATCGCGCAGGATGATGCGTTGCATTTCTTCGCTGATCGGCATCACCTGGTAGATCCCGAGCCGTCCTTTGTAGCCATTGTTGCAACTCGAACAGCCGACCGGCCGGTACGAAATCCAGGGGTCTTTCAGGTCATTGTCTTCATAGCCGGCGTCAAGCAGCGCCCTTCTGGGAATGTCGATCCGGGTCTTGCAATTGGGGCAAAGACGGCGCGCCAAACGCTGCGCTGTGATGAGAATCACGCTGGAGGCGATGTTGAAGGGGGCAATGCCCATGTTGCGCAGACGCGCCAGGGTGGTCGGCGCATCGTTGGTGTGCAGCGTGGACAGCAGCAGGTGACCGGTTTGCGCGGCCTTGATCGAGATGTCAGCGGTCTCAAGGTCGCGAATCTCACCGACCATGATGATGTCCGGATCCTGCCGCAAGAACGACTTGAGCGCCGCTGAAAACGTGAGTCCCGCTCTCTCATTGATGTTGACCTGATTGACGCCTGGCAAATTGATTTCGCACGGGTCTTCGGCGGTGGCGATATTGACGCCGGGCTTGTTCAGCAGGTTCAGGCAGGTATAGAGGGAAACTGTCTTTCCCGACCCCGTTGGTCCGGTCACCAGAATCATGCCGTAGGGCCGGTTGATGGCGTGCAGCAGTCTTTGCTTGTCTGGTGCTTCGTAGCCGAGCGCATCGATGCCCAGCTTGGCAATGCTGGGATCCAGAATCCGGATCACGATCTTCTCGCCAAACAGGGTTGGCAAGCTGCTGACCCGGAAGTCGATGACACGGTCCGGGCCGATCTTGAGCTTCATCTTTCCGTCTTGGGGTACGCGCTTTTCCGAGATATCCATCCTGGAAATGACTTTGATGCGCGACGCCAGTTTGTCTTTGATGGCAATCGGGGGCGAGGCTATTTCGCGCAGTTCTCCGTCAATGCGAAATCGCACACGGTAATTGTGCTCGTAGGGTTCGAAGTGCAGGTCGGAAGCACGCAGACTATAGGCGTCCAGCAACATCTTGTGCAGGAACTTGACGACCGGCGCATCGTCGATTTCCGACGCCGTGCTGTCGCTGTTGTCGGTAAGGTCTGCGGCGACCGACTCGTCAAACTCGAAATCTTCGCCGATGATGTTGTCTATCGTTTCTGCCGCGCTGGCAGCATTGACTGAGACCAGCCTGAGCAGTTTGTCGTATTCGGCGACGACCCAGTCAACTCGCAACTGGGTGGCAAATTTTATTTTCTCCGCTGCCTGGCTGTCGGAAGGGTCGGCGGTCGCAACGATCAGCCGGTTGTTGCGCTTGCTTAGCACTACGACACGGTAATCCGCGCAAATCTTGCTGTCCAGCAAGCCCTTGGGAAGGCGCTGCGAGTCGATCGCACTCAAGTCCACCAGCGGCGCTGCGAAGGCAGTGGAAACCGTATGCGCCAGATCAAATGCCGAAACCACGCCGGAGCCGGTAAGCTCGGCGATGAAACTGGTGCGATTGCTTTGCGCCTTGCGCGAAATGTCTTCCGCCGCCTCTTGCTCGAGCTTGCCGGCCAGCACCAGCGCGCGGCCCAAGCCCGGCAAGGCCATGACGGACGGCTCGGAAAGGGTTAAATCAACGGCGGTCATAGCTCGAAATGTACTACGTCAGCAAGGAACATTTTCAAGCATCGCCGATTTCGCCATCGCCGACCCAGCGTTTGCGGCTGGTGCGCAGTCGGTAGCGCTCGCGATAGGCGGCCGGCAACGTTTGGGTCTGGCGTTGAAAGATGCGGCGAAAGGTTCCGACATCGTGGTAGCCGCACATCTGGGCCACCTGTTCCACGCTGACGTAGGTGGTCTCCAGCAAAACACGAGCGCGGGCCACCCGCAGACGGTGCAGGTAATCGAGCGGACTCTGGTTGTGCGCGATGGCAAATTGGCGCGACAAGGTGCGTGCACTGGTCGCAGCCGCCTGCGCCGTCGCCGCCAGACTATAGGGTTCGGTCATGTGCTCCTGAAGCCAGCGCCGCGCGCGTTCCAGGCTACCGGCAGGCAGGATGCGCTGGTGTGTCCCTTGCACAATCTGCGCAGTCACCTGCTGGCGCTCCCTGGAATAAAGGTAGACGTGGGCTGTGGCCGCCGCAAGCTCAGCCAGTGGAGTCTGGCCCAGCATATCGAGTATCACCTCGGTGGCCTGCACCGGCGAGGCGCAGGTCCAGACCCGGTTGTCCACGTTCCAGGCGCGTTCTGAAAGCAACTGAAGGTCCTCGCCGTGGCGCAGCACCGAGGCGACGAAGGGCCACGGTACGGCGACCGCCCGTCCCGACAGAAGACCGGCTTCGCCGAGCAAGGCGACGCCATTTGCAAGCCCAGCCACCAGATTGTTGGCCGCATGCGCCTGTCTCAGGCGCGGCATTGCGTTTGCGCAGCGTTGCACAATTCGATCCAGGTGCGGACCGCTTTTGGCATGCCAGCCAGGCACCACAACGATGGCCGCGGTGCCGCGAAACGGCTCGCCACGCGGCAAGGCGGATGGTCGCCGCACGCCTGTCGCAGTGAGCCAGCGCCAGGTTGCTGGTGCCGGCACGCGCGGCCAACGCATGGCTGCCAGCAGGTTGATGCTGCGCAGCACGTCGACCACCGCCAGCGCCGAGCCGGCCAGCACCTCCGGGTCCCAAAAGATGTCCACACACAATGGTTCCGGTGGCGGCATGGAGGTGGCGGTCATGGCTGGATAGGCGTCTGTCTTGGCAACCGTTGCACTTTAGCCCAATCCGGTTCCAGCGTACCATTGGTCGACAGATCAAAGGACAGGAGACTCCATGGCATCGCAGTGCACGCCCAGTTCGCCAACCCATCTTTCGCGTCGCCAGCTGCTGGTGGCTGGTGCCGCCGGCTTGGCGGTACCGCTGGCCCGGTCGCAGGCCGCTTTCCCGAATCGGGCGCTGACCATCATCGTGCCTTACACCGCTGGCGGTTCATCCGACGCCGGTGCACGCATGCTGGCGCCAGAGCTCTCCAAGTCGCTGGGGCAACCGGTGCTGGTTGACAATGCGGCCGGCGCCGGTGGCGCCATTGGCGTGCAGAAATTGATCCGCTCGGCAGCTGATGGCTACACCCTGCTCTACGGTGGTTTGAGCGAGTCGCTGCTGATTCCGCTGATCAACCCGTCGCTCAACTACAAGGTTGAAGACATGCTGCCAATCGCCATGGTCGGCTCGTCGCCGGTGGTGTTTGTGACGCGACCCGATTTTCCAGCCCAAAACGTCGACGACCTGATCGAACTGGCGCGCAAGAGTCCGGGCAAGCTCAGTTTTGGTTCCGCCGGCATCGGCTCTTTTGCCCACGTCATGACCGAGGTCATCAAGGACCGGGTCCACGTCTTTATGGTCCACATTCCATACCGGGGCGGCGCCCAGATCCTGACTGACGTCATTGGCGGCCAAATCGATCTGGGGGTCACCACCGTCGCCAATGCAGCCCAGATGATTGCCAGCAAACGCCTCAAGGCGCTGGGGGTTTCCTCCAGGCAAAGGGTCTCGATCATGAAGGAGGTGCCGACCTTTGCCGAGTCGCGCAGTCTGCCAGGTCTGGAGATGCTGGTCTGGGGCCTGATGTTTGCGCCTATCGGCACGCCGCAGGCGGTGGTCTCCAAACTCGGCGCTACGATCAATGCAGTGATGGAACTGCCGGCCGTCAAGGCGTTTATGGCCAAGATAGGAGCCGAACTGCCCAGCCTGATGAACCCGGCGCAAGCGCAGGCTTTCCTGCAGGCTGAGCAGAAGCTGTACCGACCCGTGGTCAGTCGCATCAAACCGGAGTAGCTCGTGTCGGCCAGGACACTGCGCGTCGGCATTTGCGGCTTCTTCATCGAATGCAACCGCTGGGCGCCGGTGAGTACGGGTGCGACATTCGCTGCGGCACTGGACATGACTGGCGACGTCCTGCAGGCGGAACTGGTGCGCGAGCAGCCACGCTTGCTGCCCGATAGCGCCGGCTTTGTCGCGCAGATGAACTGCCTGGGGCCGTGGCAGCCGGTTGCGCTGCGCATGGCGGCGGCCCAGCCCGGCGGGCCGGCTGAGCACGGCTATTTCATGGCGCTGGTGCAGGATATCGAGAACCGTCTGCGCGCTGCCGGCACGCTCGATGCGGTTTTTATCTCCTCGCATGGCGCTGCGCTGACGACGGAAATGGACGATCCGGACGGGGAACTGTTTGCACGCGTTAGGGCCGTGGTTGGTGCCGCTGTGCCGATCGTTGCTGTCTTCGACCTGCATTGCAATGTGTCGCAGCGCATGACCGATGCGCTGTCAGCCTTTATTGCCTACCGCTGCAACCCACATACCGATTTGCGCGAACGCGGCGAGGAGGCGGCGCGCCATCTGCATACCTTGCTGGCGCACGGTCCGGGTGTCGTGGAACTGGTCAAGTTGCCTTTTGTGCCGCCGGCCACGGCGCAGTTGGTGGCGCCGGGTACGCCTTACGCAGAGCTGATAGAAATCGGACAGACACGCCTTGGCGGCGCCATTCTGAACGTCTCGCTGTGCGGTGGCTTCGCCCTGGCCGACTGCGATAAATGTGGCTTTTCGGTTGTCGTCACGGCGCGAGACGGTGATCGCGCCGCAGCCCGCTCGCTTGCCTTTGAGCTGGCAGCAATGGTCTGGCGCTCGCGCGCACGATTCGTCTCCCGGCTGATAGCGCTGAGCGAGGCGGTTCAGGCTGCACTGGCCGCCGGTCGGGACGGCGGCGCAGCGCTGATCCTGGCCGACGTTGCTGACAACCCGGGTGCTGGAGGCGGTGGCAATACGGTCACATTGTTGCAGGCGCTGCTGGCGGCGCAGGCGCAGGCAGTGCTGCTGGCCGTGTTCACAGATCCGGCGCTGGCGCAGGAGGCCCACACGCTGGGCGTTGGTGCGGCCTTCATGGCGCGACTTAACCGTGACAGCGCGGATGCACGGTTTGCGCCTGAATTCGCACACAGCGCCCGCGTGCTCACACTCTCCGACGGTCAATTTGTTGGTGTGCGCGGCATGCTCAAAGGTGCGCAGCATGAGATGGGTCGATCGGCGTTGCTTGATCTGGGGGGCGTTCAGCTGGCGGTCATCTCCAAACGCCAGCAACTGCTGGACCCGGCACAATTGACATGCCTGGGGGTTGATCTGGCGAATGTGCGCACACTGGTGGTCAAGAGTCGGGGCCATTTCCGTGCCGCGTTTGACCAGTTTGCGCCGCCAGAGCGCATCCTTGAAGTCGACTGCCCCGGCCTCACGACACCGAACCTGAAGACCTTGCCCTGGACGCGCATGCCGCGGCCGGTTTATCCTCTCGATGAAGACACTACTTGGAGACCCTGAACATGGATCTGTCCCGTTTTCCGCGGCGCCGCTATACCCTTGGCGCGACGCCACTGGAATTTCTGCCCAACTTCACCAAGGCCCTGAGTCCGCACGGCGGCGGTCCCAATATCTGGATCAAACGCGACGACATGCTGGGTCTGAGCCCGGGCGGCAACAAGACGCGTAAGCTCGAATTCCTGGTCGCCGACGCTCTGGCACAAGGCGCCGATACGCTGATCACCTGCGGCGCACCGCAGTCCAACCACTGCCGCATCACGCTCGCAGCGGCCGTCAAGGAAGGTCTGAAATGCCGCTTTGTGATCGAGGAGCGGGTCGCCGGCAGTTTCAGTGAGACTGCCAGCGGCAATCACTTCATGTTCCGCCTGCTCGGTGTGGAAGCGCTGACGGTGGTGCCGGCCGGCAGCAATATGGCAGCGGCGATGCAGACGGTGGCCGATGAACTCGCGGCGCAGGGTCGCAAAGGCTACGTCATCCCGGGCGGTGGCTCCAATGCCCTGGGTGGCCTCGGTTACGTGGCCTGTGCGCAGGAACTGCAGCAGCAGTTCTTCGAGCAGGGCGTGCAGATTGACCGGGTCGTCGTCGGCTCCGGCAGTTCCGGTACGCACGGTGGTCTGGTGGCGGGTTTTGTCGGGAACAACATCCATATTCCGATTGTCGGCATCGGTGTCAGCCGCGACCCGGCCGACCAGGAACCGCTGGTCTACAAGGAGGCGCAGGCGGTCTTTGATCTGCTGGGCCTGAAGATGACCGTTCCGCGCGAGGCGGTGCTGAGCGTGGGCGGCTACTGGCAGCCCAAGTACTCGGTGCCGAACGCGAAGATGGTGGAGGCGGTGCAGATGCTGGCGCGCACCGAGGCGATTTTGCTGGACCCGGTTTACACCGGCAAGATCATGGCGGGGCTGATTGGTCTGCGCCGACAGGACTTTTTCAAAGCCGGCGAGAATGTTTTGTTTCTGCACACCGGCGGCCTGCCCTCACTGCACGCGTATGAACGCGAAGTACTTGGGCAGATAGAGGTCGCCAGCTGATAAAGTGGGCAGGCGAAGCAACCCGAGACGCCCATGAACGCACCTGAAAAAGTAGCACTGCCTGACATTTCCCTGGACGACAAATATCGCGTCAGGCAGGGCTGGGTCTTTCTCGCCGGCACCCAGGCGCTGGTGCGTCTGCCGATCCAGCAGCGTCTGCGTGACGAGGCCGAGGGCAAGAAGACCGGCGCTTATGTATCGGGTTACCGCGGCTCGCCGCTGGGCCGATACGACATGGATCTGTGGGCCGCCGAAGCAATTTTGAAAGACAACAATATCTTCTTTCGGCCGGCGGTCAACGAGGACCTGGCCGCCACCGCGATCTGGGGGGCGCAGCACGTCGGCAGTTTTCCCGGCGCGCGGGTCGATGGTGTGTTCGGCATCTGGTACGGCAAGGGTCCTGGCGTAGACCGCAGCGGCGACGTGCTGCGACATGCCAATAGTGCCGGTACCAGTGCGCTGGGCGGTGTGCTGGCGCTGGCCGGCGACGACCATGGCGCCAAGTCTTCCACCATCACCAATTTCTCGGACCAGATATTCGTCGCCGCTGGCCTGCCGGTGCTGTACCCTTCCAACACGCAGGAGCTGCTCGACTTCGGCCTACACGGCATCGCGATGTCACGTTTCTCGGGGTGCTGGGTCGGCATGAAGGTGGTGACCGACGTGGTCGAAGGCGGCGGCACCATTTATGTCGCCCCCGATTCCCCCAAGATCGTGCTGCCCAATGTGCCCTCGTTACCGGTCGGAACACCGATGGGCGCACCGAGTCTGAGTATCCGGCCCTTTGACACCGCGCTGCTGGCCGAAGAACGGCTCTACAACCACAAGATCTACGCGGCACTGGCCTATGCGCGGGCCAACGCGCTGAATTCCATCACCTGCGACGCGCAGAGTGCCCGGCTCGCCATTGTGTCCGCTGGTAAGGCCTATCAGGACGTGCGCCAGGCAGCGGTGGAATTGGGCTGGTCGACCGCGCGCTTGCAGGAGCTCGGTATTCGCATCGCCAAGGTTGGTATGACCTGGCCGCTGGACCCCGAGTTTGTGCGTGCCCTGGCGCAGGATGTGGATGCCATTCTGGTGGTGGAAGAAAAGCGCCCGCTGCTCGAAGAGCAGATCAAATCGATCCTGTACGACCTGGACCTGCCGAACAAACCCAAGGTGATTGGCAAGGCCGCCGGAGCACCGACCTATGCTCTGGAACGGGGCACGAGCGTGTTCCCGAACCACGCCGAGATCACGCCGCTGATCGTGGCCAAGGTCATGCTTGATGTGATGCTCGTGCTCGACCCCGCTTGCGGCCTGCAGTCCCTTGCCTTGCCCGCACCCAAAGCTGGCCACGTGGGGCAGCCACAGCGCAACGCGAGCTTTTGTTCCGGCTGTCCGCACAACCGATCCACCAAGGTGATCGAAGGCTCGCGTGCGCTGGCCGGCATCGGCTGCCACACGATTGCGATGCTCAACAATCCCCGAACCACCGGCACCGTCTCCCACATGGGCGGCGAGGGTGTCATGTGGCTGGGGCAGCAACCCTTCACCGACGAGCCGCACGTATTTGCCAACATGGGCGACGGCACCTTTTTCCATTCTGGCTTTCTGGCGATCCGCCAGGCGGTGGCGGCCAAGGTGCCCATGACCTACAAGCTACTGGCCAACGGCTTTGTCTCGATGACCGGCGGGCAGCCGGTTGATGGCGACCTGAGCGTGCCGCAGACGATCCGCGAACTGCTGGCCGAAGGCGTCAGTGAGATCGCCCTGGTCAGTGACGAGCCGCAGAAATACGCAGAGGCGAATCTACCCACCGAAGTAAAAGTGCATCATCGCGATGAGATGGAAGCGGTGCAGAGGCGCTTGCGCGAGCTCAAGGGCGTGACCGTGCTGATCTATGAGCAGCCCTGCGCCACCGAGCGCCGCCGTTTGCGCAAACGCGGCAAATGGGCCGACCCGGCCAAGCGCAGCTTTATCAACTCCGCTGTCTGCGAAGGCTGCGGTGATTGCGGCACGGTCTCCAACTGCCTCTCGATCGAGCCATTGGAGACAGCGCTCGGGCGCAAGCGCCAGATCAATCAGAACAGTTGCAACAAGGATTTCACCTGCATCGAAGGCTTTTGCCCGAGCTTCGTCACGGTGCATGGTGGGGCGCTGCGCAAGCCACCCAGAGTGAGCAAGCCCGAAGCCGAGAGCCTGTCTATGCCGCCGCTACCGGTCTACGAGCGACCGACGCGCGCCATCAGCGTACTGGTCGGTGGCATCGGTGGCACCGGTGTCGTCACCATCGGCCAGTTGCTGGGCATGGCGGCCCACATCGACGGCCTGGCCTGCTCAATCCTTGACGTGACCGGCCTGTCGCAAAAATACGGTGCCGTGCTGTCCCACGTGCACATGGCGCCGAGCGCCGAGCTGCTGCATGCCACCCGTATCGCCCCGGGCGAAGCCGACACTGTGATCGGCTGCGACCTGATCGTCGCCGCCGGTGACGAAGCGATGTCGCGCATGCGTATCGGGCGCAGCCGGGCTGTCGTTTGCACCGATGTGATTCCGACCTCGGAGTTTGCCCGCAACGCTGACTGGCGGGTCGATGCAAAGGCCATGTTGCAAAGCATTCAGGACGTCTGCGGCGAGCAGTTCTTTGCTGCCAACGGCATTGAGATTGCCCGTGCCCTGATGGGCGACAGTGTCGCGTCCAATATGTTCATGCTCGGCGCCGCCTGGCAGCGCGGCTGGGTGCCGGTGTCGCTAGCAGCGCTGAACAAGGCGATTGAGCTCAACGCGGTTCAGGTGGAATTCAACAAGAGTGCATTCCTGTGGGGCCGGCGCGCAGCCACCGATTTGGCGTCGGTGCAGAAAGTGGCCGCGCCGGGCACGGTACTCAAGTTCGTGCCGCGCGAGCAGGAAACCCTGGCCGAACTGATGCAGCGCCATGAAAGCTTCCTGACCGATTACGACAATGCCGCCTACGCAGCGCGCTACCATGCGCTGGTCGAGCGCGTCGCCGAAGCGGACCTGCAATTGGGCGCCAAGGAACGACTTGCCAAAGCCGTGGCACTGAGCTACTTCAAGTTGCTGGCCAGCAAGAGCGAGTGGGAAGTTGCACGCCTCTATTCATCAGACGCCTTCCGCCGGCAGCTGGCGGCCACCTTCGATGGCGACTACAAGCTGCACTTTCACCTCGGTGCCTGGCCGTTTGGCAAGATCGATAAGGTCACCGGCAAAGTGAATAAAGTTGAACTCGGACCCTGGGTCATGACGGCGTTCAAGGTGATGAACGCCCTGCGCGGTCTGCGCGGCGGCTGGCTCGATCCATTCCGCAACAATGCCGAGCGTCAACTCGATGCCCGCCTGTTGGCGGAGTACGAACAGCAGATCGACGCTTTACTCAAGGCGCAGCTGGCCTGGCCGCTTGAAATCGTGATTGCCCTGGCGGCCTTGCCGCAGAAGATTCGCGGCTACGGTCATGTGCGGGAGACTTCAGCCGCGGCGGTGGCGATGGAGCGCTCCAGCCTGTTGGCCGGCGCGGGTACTGCAGGATGTGGCGCACGCGGTGGCACCGGGAATAATGCCGCTGGCTGAATCGGTCTGGATTGCCGCCTTCGCGCTAACGGGTTTGTCGCTGGCTTGAACGCCAACCGCCCTGGCGGCGGTCTGCGCCCTTCAAATCCAGATACGACCCGCCGTACGGACCGATGTGATCCGGCGCTGACGGCTGCCGGTGCGCCACCAGGGAGTGGTACAGCTTGACCAGCGCGGACGCAAGAGACCATCTGGTTACTTTTGTGTTCATTGGTTGTCCCGATGTTAAAGGTGTAAACAGAATATACGGTTTGTATATTTATAGCACAAATTCAGAAAATGTGCCGTGCTTGCGGGCCTGAATCTGGTAACGCAAAGCTACACTTGCATCCAATTGCAATTCAGACTCATTAGAAAAACACGATGAAGCGCTGGTTTCAAGCTCCGGTCTTTGAAAGCGATGACGCGAAGACGCGTCGCGCCAGTCTTCTCAACGTGAGTACCCTCGGCGTTCTTCTGTACGGATCGCTCGCCGTTCTTGGAATGCTGCTCGGTGGCCGCAGCCCAACCAGACTTCTGCTCATCAACGTGGCCATGATGGCCATCGTCCTGCTGCTTCGTCGCCTGCTCTACGCTGGCCAGGTCACGCTGGTGTCCCTTGCGTTGATGATTCTCGGCTTTGCCTTCATCACCAGCCTGAGCATCAACCTGGGGACCATCCGTACACCGGTTACAGCGAGCTATCTTTTCTGGGTACTCCTGGCAGGCGCGCTATTTGAGCTACCTGGCCTTTTGCTTGCGGTGGCTGCCAGTTCCCTGGCGGTATTGGCGTTGATACTGGCAGAAAACGCCGGTCTGTTGCCGTCGCCTGATTTCAGCGTCACGCTGACGCAATGGATTACCTATACGGCCCTTTTTGGCATCGGTGCTGGCGTGGTGTATTACACAAATCAAACCCTGCGAATGGCTTTGAACCGTTCAAAAAATGAAATTGAACAACGCAAGAGAGCCGAAGCCGAACTTCGCAAACTGACCCTGGCGGTGGAGCAAAGTCCGGCCTCCGTTTTGATCACCGACTGTATGGGAAACATCGAATATGTGAATCCCCAGTTCGAGGAGATGACGGGCTACTTCAAAGCCGAACTGCTAGGCCAGAACCCGCGCATCCTCAAGTCGGGGCAGACCTCGGCCGAGACCTATCGCCAGATCTGGGCTGCCATTTCTGCCGGGGGTAAGTGGCGCGGCGAGTTGCGTAACCGCAGGAAGTGTGGTGAGTTGTACTGGGAAGATGCATCCCTGTCGGGCGTCAAGGACGAGAGCGGACAAATCGCACATTACCTGATGGTGGCAGTGAATATCACGGCGAACAAACAGGCCGCTCAAGCCGTGCGTGACATGCGACGGCGCGAGATCGAGGTCGGCGCCATCGTGCAGCGCTCCCTGGTGAGCGAAGTGCCCGAGGGCATCGAGGGTGCGTGGTTGGCGCAGTATGCCGATCCATCGCAAATCGTTGACGGGGATTTCTGCTCCATCCACCGCTTTCACCCGGGCTGCTTTGAAGTGCTGGTGGGCGATGTCATGGGCAAGGGTATTCAGGCGGCGCTGATGGGCGCTGCGATCATCGCAGCCTACAACCGCGCTATGGCCGACCTGCTGATCGAAAAGCAGGGCACGCGATGCCTGCCCGCGCCCGCCGAAATTGTGAATGCCGTACACCGGTCGCTCACACCGCAGTTGATCGAGATTTCCTCCTTTGCCACGCTGGCACTGTACCGCTTCGATCTGGATGCAGGAACGCTGAGCTACGTCAACGCCGGGCACACACCGGGTCTGCTGATACGCGCTGGCGGTGCGCCTGCTGTTGCCATTCTCGGAGACAACCTGCCCATCGGGATCATGCCGGAGGAGAAATATGTTCAGCTCAGTCTCGCCGTCGGTCCGGGCGACAGCCTGTTGGTGTTCTCCGACGGCATCACCGAGGCGCGCAGCCCGCAGGGCGAGGAATTCGGTCTCGCGCGGCTGTTCGAACTGGTGGAGGCGGGCAGCAAGGCAGACCTGTCGCCCATGACCGTCATGCAAGCCTTACGCGGTGAGCAGCGGCGCTTTACCGGTGGCGGTCCCGGCGCAGACGACCTGACCGCGGTGATGGTCACCCTGCAACCCCGGCGCGGCGCGGCGGACCGCCGCGTCCAGGACCGCGTTGCCCCGCTGGTATTCAACCTGCCTTGGAGCCTGGAGGGTCTGGCCAGCTTGCGGACTCGAATCATGGCCAGCGCCGCCAACCTGCCAGAGGACGATACCGATGCGCTGATTCTTGCCAGTTATGAAGCCGCGACCAATATCGTCCGCCACGGTCGAGTGCTCGTTGGCAACGCGAGCATCAGCTGCCGCATCACGCGCGAGAGTGACGCCCTGGTGGTCGAGCTGATTTACCCGAGCGAGGCGTTCACTCCACCCGCGCAAACGAACCCCGACATGAGCGGCGTCAGCGAGGGCGGATTCGGTCTCTACATCATCGAGCAATCGGTTGACTCGGTTGAATACAGCAGCCCGATGCCGGGCGTCGCCAGCATTCGCCTGGTCAAGCGCGCGAGCGCTGCGAAGGCCTGACTCGGCCAGGCAAGCTTCTTGCGCGCGGCACCGCGCCTCATTAACATTTCAATAATAGTTGTACAATCAAAGTATGGATACTTCTTCAGCTGTCAAGATCTTCGAATCCCTGTCTTCAGGTATTCGTCTGGACATCTACCGACTGCTCGTCAAGGCAGGGCCAGACGGTTTGGTGGCCGGCGAAATCGGTGCCGAACTGGGCGTGCCGCCGACCAATCTTTCCTTCCACCTGAAGGCACTCACGCAGTCGCAACTGCTGTCCGTGACGCAGGAGGGGCGCTTTCTGCGCTACCGCGCCCAGCTGGCCCTGATGCAGGATCTGATCTCCTACCTGACTGCGGAGTGCTGCTCAGGCCATCCCGAGTTGTGCGCGGAAACCTGCCAGCCGCAGGGCGGGACCGCCTGCCCCCCATCCCAAGGTAACTAAAGGACTATTCCCATGAAGAACTTGCAAGTGTTTGATCCCGCCCTGTGCTGCAGCAGTGGCGTCTGTGGAACCGAGGTAGACCAGAAACTGGTTACCTTCTCGGCCGATGTGGACTGGGCCAAACAGAACGGCGCCCACATCGAGCGCTTCAACCTGGCGCAGCAACCCATGGCTTTTGCCGGCAACGCGGTGGTCAAGGGCTTGCTGGAGCGCAGCGGCGAGGGCGCGCTTCCGGTGATCCTGCTCGACGGCGAACTGGCGTTGGCCGGTCGCTACCCGAGCCGTGATGAGTTGGCGCGCTGGGCCGGGATAGTGACGATACCTGTGATGGCGGTACCCACCGCTGGCGGCTGCGGTTGTTCGGGTCGCAGCTGTGCTTGAAGCTGCGGCCAGCAGCGGCATGAAGTTTCTGCAACAACCACCCCGCTTTCTGTTCTTCACCGGCAAGGGCGGCGTCGGCAAGACCTCGATTGCCTGCGCCACGGCACTCGTTCTGGCCGCTGCGGGCAAACGCGTGCTGCTGGTCAGCACCGATCCGGCAAGCAACGTCGGCCAGGTATTCGGCATCGCGATCGGCAACCAGATCACCGCCATCCCCGATGTGGCCAACCTGAGTGCGCTTGAAATCGACCCACAGGCCGCAGCGCAAGCGTATCGGGACCGCATTGTGGGACCCGTGCGCGGTGTGCTGCCTGAGACCGTCGTGCGTGGTATCGAAGAGCAACTCTCGGGTGCCTGCACTACCGAGATCGCTGCCTTCGACGAGTTCACTGCGCTGCTGACAGATGCGGCGCTGACCACCGACTACGAGCACATCGTTTTTGACACCGCACCGACCGGCCACACCATCCGTTTGCTGCAGTTGCCCGGCGCCTGGAGCGGCTTTCTGGAACAGGGCAAGGGCGACGCCTCCTGCCTGGGGCCACTCGCTGGTCTGGAAAAGCAGCGCACGCAGTACAAGGCCGCGGTGGATGCGCTGGCGGACCCGGCGCGCACCCGCCTGATCCTGGTGGCCAGGGCGCAAGCCTCGACCTTGCGCGAGGCGGCACGCACGCACGAGGAACTTGCCGGCATCGGATTGTCGCAACAGTACCTGATCATCAATGGCGTGCTGCCAGTGGCTGAGGGCGCGCAGGACCCGCTGGCCGCTGCGATTTGCCGGCGCGAACTCGATGCGCTCGCGGCCATGCCCGAGGCCTTGCTGGTGCTGCCGACGGATCAGATCCCGCTCAAGGCCTTTGACCTGGTGGGCCTGCCTGCACTGCGCCAGTTGCTGACCAGCACAGCGTCTGCGTCTGCCACAGAAATTTCGCAGTCGGCTGCGATAGCCGCGCCCAGCCTGTCTGAACTGGTCGAAAAAATAGCTGCTGATGGGCATGGCCTGGTGATGTTGATGGGCAAGGGCGGCGTCGGTAAAACCACGCTGGCCGCAGCGGTGGCGGTGCAACTGGCGCAGCGCGGTCTGCCGGTGCATCTCACCACCTCGGACCCGGCGGCGCATTTGACCGAGACCCTGCATGGCACGCTGGAGCATCTCACGGTCAGTCGCATTGATCCGCACGAAGTCACCGAGCGCTACCGCTCGCAGGTGCTCGCCGCCAAGGGCGCCAGTCTGGATGCCCAGGGCCGCGCTCTGCTGGAAGAAGACCTGCGCTCGCCCTGCACCGAAGAAATCGCGGTGTTTCAGGCCTTCTCGCGCGTGATCCGCGAGGCCGGCAAGAAATTTGTCGTGATGGACACAGCGCCCACCGGTCACACTCTGCTGCTGCTGGATGCCACCGGCGCCTACCACCGCGACATGGTGCGCCAGATGGGCGCCAGCGGCCTGCATTTCACAACGCCGATGATGCAGTTGCAGGACCCGAAACAGACCAAGGTTCTGCTGGTCACGCTGGCAGAGAAAACGCCTGTGCTCGAAGCCGCCAATCTGCAGGCCGATCTGAAGCGCGCCGGCATTGAACCCTGGGCCTGGATCATCAACAACAGCGTGGCCGCCAGTGCGCTGGGCGCGGCCCTGACTTCACCGCTGCTGCGCCAGCGCGCCAGGAACGAACTGGTCGAAATTGAGTCGGTGGCGACGCGGCACGCGCGCCGCTATGCGCTGGTGCCCCTGCTGCGCGAAGAGCCGATTGGCCTTGAGCGGCTGCTGCAACTGTCCACCCATGGAACCCACCCCACCCACCCCACCGAGGAAAAATGAAATGAACGACAAAGTCCTGAACGTCCTGTTCTTGTGCACCCACAACTCCGCACGCAGTATCCTGGCCGAAGCCATCCTGAATCACATCGGCCGTGGCCGATTCAAAGCTTGGTCGGCCGGCAGCAGCCCGCGCGAGAACCAGCAGCCCAACCCGCTGGCGATCAAAGTGCTGCAAAGCGCCGGGATTTCGACAGATGGCCTGAGCAGCAAGAACTGGGATGAGTTCGGTCTTCCCGATGCACCTCACATGGATCTGGTGATTACGGTCTGCGACAAGGCCGCCGGCGAGGTCTGCCCCTACTGGCCGGGTCAACCCGCCACGGCACACTGGGGATACCCTGACCCCTCGGACGTCGATGGCACCGACGCCCAGAAATACGAAGCCTTTCGACAAACCCTGCACGCGATCAAACGTCGCCTGGATATTCTGATCAGCTTGCCTCAGGAGAAGCTGGCAAAGACCCTGCTGCAAACCACGGCGCGCGAGCTGGCCAAGGCTTGAAATCATGAACGTCTTTGAGCGTTATCTCACGGTCTGGGTTTTCCTGTGCATCGTGGCCGGCATTGCACTGGGTCAATTGCTGCCGGGTGTGTTCCAGGCAGTAGGCGGCATGGAAATCGCGCATGTCAACCTGCCGGTCGGTCTGCTGATTTGGGTCATGATCATTCCGATGCTGGTCAAGGTTGATTTTGGTGCCTTACAGGAGGTGCGCAAACACATCAAGGGTATAGGCGTCACGCTCTTCGTCAACTGGCTGGTCAAGCCCTTCACCATGGCTTTTCTGGGCTGGTTTTTCATCCGCCATCTGTTTGCGCCACTGCTGCCGCCGGACCAGATTGACAGCTACATCGCAGGATTGATACTGCTGGCGGCCGCGCCCTGCACGGCCATGGTTTTTGTCTGGAGCCGCCTGACCGGGGGTGATCCGCTTTTCACGCTGTCGCAGGTGGCGCTCAATGACAGCATCATGGTGCTGGCCTTTGCGCCGTTGGTGGCTTTCCTGCTTGGCATCTCGGCCATCAACGTGCCCTGGGCCACGCTGCTGATCTCGGTGCTGCTCTACATCGTGATTCCGGTGGTCCTGGCGCAACTCTGGCGCCGGGCGCTTCTGTCTCGAGGGCAGGCTGCATTTGATAGCGCCATGGAGCGCATCGGCCCCTGGTCGATCGGTGCCCTGCTGGCCACGCTGGTGCTGTTGTTTGCCTTCCAGGGCGAAGCGATCCTGAAGCAGCCGCTGGTGATTGCGTTGCTGGCGGTGCCGATTTTGATTCAGGTCTTCTTCAACTCTGCGCTGGCTTACTGGTTGAATCGCGCGCTGGGTGAAAAACACAACATTGCCTGCCCGTCGGCATTGATCGGTGCCTCCAACTTTTTCGAGCTGGCGGTGGCCGCTGCCATCAGCCTGTTCGGTTTCAATTCGGGCGCGGCGTTGGCCACGGTTGTGGGCGTGCTGATTGAAGTTCCTGTCATGCTGCTGGTGGTTTACATCGTCAACAACTCCAAGGGCTGGTACGAACGCGCCTGACGATGTAACACATCCGCGACGGTCAGACGGTGGAGGACACTGGTACGATGGAAGTAGCGCGCGGAAGCGAATTGACTTGCCCGGAGCTCCGCGTGGCGAGCCAAAATCTGGAGAAACTGTGATGCGTCATTTCGTGCTACCTTGGAACTGGCTGCTACTTTGCTTGCTGCTGTCTGCATGCAGCGGCTATGCACCGCGTGACGCACTGACAGGGATGAGCCGGGACGAGTTGCTGGCACGAATGGGGCAACCCGAGATGGAACGCCAAGATTCAGATGCCATTCGACTGGAATTTCCGAGCGGGCCTTTTGGCAGGCATACTTGGTTCGTTTATTTGGATGCCAGTGGCCGGGTCAGCCGCACCGAGCAGGCTTTGAAAGAGCAGAACTTCAGTCTCATCAACCCCGGCTTGACGCAGGATGATGTGCGCAAATTGCTGGGACGACCTGGCGAAGTGCAATTGCTGGGGCGTTCACGCGGCGTCGTGTGGAGCTATCGCTACGAAAACAATTCATGCCTGTGGTTCCAGGTGGAGCTTTCGATGGAGCAGCAGGTGCGCTCCGCCGGCTACGGGGATCCACCCGAATGCCGGGGGCTCGGCGATCACTCGAACTAACAACAAGATGCAAGAGGCTCTTTCGGATCGTTGTCTACCATCACAAGTTATTTGTTACCTTCCGTCGTACCATTGACGGCGATGCTTGATCCGGGTTGCCTCATGCGTTGATATGAATCCGATCAGGCTGCAACGGCTTCGCCCCAGTAGTGATAAGACAGGACCTTCGGTCCGGGAATGTAGCGCGACTGGGCATTGGGATTGAATCCAGCTTCTTCCAGCAGGGACGGTATATCGCGGTCGAGCATGCAGCCGCCTGCCACCTTCTTCCAAAAGGGCTGCAGGCGGGTTTGCCACCTCAGGACATTCTCGTCCGGGGCCTTGCCGTGTTCGGAAAACAGCAGTTTGCCGCCCGGCTTCAGGGCCCGTCTCATCTCTTTGAGAGCCATGATCGGGTCTGCAATCGTGCAAAGGGTGTAGGTGCAAACGACGGTGTCGAAACTGGCATCCTCAACCGGTATCCGTTCCGCTGAAAGCCCGATGATTTTGACATCGAGGCCGGCCTGCTGGCTACGCTTGAGGGCCAGTCGGTGCAATCGCAAGGCCGGATCGACACCGACAATCGTCTTGACACGCGCCCGATCATAGAAGCGCATGTTCAAACCCGTTCCGATACCGATTTCGAGCACGTTGCCTTGGGCTTGTGGAATCACCTTCATGCGCTGTTTGCGCAGGGGCGACACACCGCAAGAGAGATCCAGCAGGTAAGGCAGCAGATTTCGTTCGTACCAAGTGTCGGACATCATGTCTGATTCGCTCAGCTACGCGCGTCCTCTGGTTTGTCGCCCTTGGGCCAGTCTTTGGCCTTGTACGGATAGACCGGGCGCGGCTGGTGCGTGAAGAATTCCGAGACGTCCACCGCCTCCTGATCGCTTAGCGTACCGCCCTGACCCAGTGGCATATTGTGTTTCACAAAGGCTGCGGCGGTGTACGTCCTGGCCATGCCGGCGCCGTCGTTGAAAGAGTCCTTGCCCCATAGAGGGGGCAGGGCGTAGCCACCAGCGGGGTTCTTCATTCCCAGTCCCTGGGCGCCGTGACACGCAGTGCACTTGGCCTCGTAGATGAGTTTTCCTCGGCTGGAGTCGGGCTTTAGCATCTGGTCGACCGGACCAAAGCCTCTTCCTTTCACACTGGTGCCGGTGGGTACACCTGCCGACAGCCATTGCATGTACGCCAGCATGTTGTTCATCTCGGTCGAGTCGTAAGGCAATGCCTGCCCATTCATCGAGCGCTCAAAGCAATCGTTGACACGCTCCTGCAATGAGATGATCTTGCCACTTCGTGAGCGGTATTCCGGAAAGACGCCCCAGATGCCGACCCACGGCGATGCATTGGCGACGGTTCCGCCCGCCAAGTGACAGTTGCTGCAGCTCAGGCCATTGCCGACGTTTTTTGGCAGGCTCTGGCTGGTCTCGGTCAATAATTTCTTGCCGGCCAGGATGGCCATGCCTTTCGTGCCGGTTGGCATGCTTGATTCTGCTGGCGGTGTGAAGTCAGTTGCTGAGGTTTGGGCAACACCTTCAGTCATTGCGAAAACGGCGATGACGACGGCCGAGGCAAGAGAGGGGAATTTCATGGCTTGGTCCTGAAAACGAAGTTGGATGAGTTTTTGGATTGGGGACGAGTACCGTATATTCGCGTTTTCCACACTTGAAAATAATCAGACTGGGGACACACCATGGTGACGCGTTCATCAAAAAAGACACATTCCGAGTTGAACAGGCCCGACGAGGTATTTGAGTTGGCAGCCGAACTGTTTCGAATTCTGTCGACGCCGATGCGGCTGAAGATTGTCAGTTGCCTGCGTGATGGTGAGCAGAACGTGAGCTATCTGCTCAGCAAGATCGAAACCACGCAGCCCAATATGTCGCAGCACCTGAACACGCTCTACAAATCGCGAGTATTGGGCAAGCGCCGCGACGGCGTGCAGATTCTTTACCGGATCGTTGATGAACGGGTGGCCGATTTGTGTCGAGCCGTTTGCAGCCACGTCGAAAACAAGTGACAGAAGTGGTGTGGGTCCGGCATGATTCATGATGGTATGAAGAGGTTCCTTTAATCAGAAATCACCCTGAAATCTTGTCTGGCTTCCAGCGTTTGAGCAAGAGTGCGTTGCTCATCACGCTGACTGAACTCATCGCCATGGCGGCGCCGGCCACCACCGGATTCAGGAAGCCCAAAGCCGCCAGCGGAATGCCTGCTACGTTGTAGGCAAAAGCCCAAAACAGGTTCTGCCGAATTTTGGCCACCGTGCGCTCGGAGATCTGCAACGCTGCGGCCACCAGCGCCGGGTCGCCACGCATCAGCGTGATGCCGGCGGCGTGCATGGCCACATCGGTGCCGCCGCCTCCGGGGTTGGCCATCGCCATGCCGACGTCGGCGGCGGCCAGGGCTGGCGCATCGTTGACACCGTCACCGACCATGGCCACGGTGTGGCCGCCAGCTTTCAAAGCCATTACCCGCGCTGCCTTGTCGCCCGGCAGCACGTCGGCCATGACTTCGCCATCTTCGGGTCGCAACCCGAGGCGGCGCGCCATGATCTCGGCAGCATTGCGATTGTCACCAGAAATCATCACGGTCTTGATGCCAAGTTGACGCAACGCTGCCAGGGCTTCCCGGGCCCCGGCCTTGGGCTCGTCGCCAAAGCCGATCACAGCCAGCATGACGATCCGCTCGGTGTGTTGCGGATTGGCAGGCAAGCGCTGCGCCAGCACCGAGACTGTGGCGCCGCTGGCCTGCAGCGCATTGGTTCGAGCGCTCATCGAATCAGCGCTGCTACCCCAGTCGGCACCCAACTCGTTCATCCAGCGCTGGCTGCCGATCAGATAGGTCTGCCAGTTGGCGTCAACACCGGCGCGCAGTTCGCCTTCCGTGCCACGCCCGGGAACGGCCCGAACGTTGGCAGGTGGCAAAAACGACACACCGCGCTCCTGCGCCGCTGCAACAACAGCGCCGGCCAGCGGGTGTTCGCTGCCGCTTTGCAGGCTGGCCGCAGCGGCCAGCAACCGAAGCTCGTCAGTCTGATCCGGCGCCAGCAGGGACGTCAACCGTGGTCGCCCCACAGTGAGTGTGCCGGTCTTGTCAAACGCCACCGTGTCGACCTTGCGCGCGAGTTCCAGCGCCTGCGCGTCCTTGATCAATATGCCGTACTTTGCTGCTACACCCGTGCCAGCCATGATTGCCGCCGGCGTTGCCAACCCCAGAGCACAGGGGCAGGCAATTACCAGCACCGCCACCGCGCGTATGACTGCCAGCTCAAACGGGTGGCCGGTGAGGTACCAGCCCAAGAGGGTGACCAATGCAATCAGCAGCACCACCGGCACAAATACGGCACTGACCTGATCCACCAGACGTTGAATGGGTGCTTTGGCAGCTTGCGCGTCCTCCACCAGACGGATGATGTTGGAGAGCACGGTCTCGCTGCCGACCGCCTTGACCTGCAGCACGATGCGCCCTTCGCCGTTGATCGAGCCACCGGTCAGCGCAGCGCCCGGGTCTTTCGCCACCGGCAGCGGCTCACCCGTGAGCATCGACTCATCGACTTGCGTGCGACCCTCCAGCAGCACACCGTCCACCGGAAAGCGCTCGCCGGGTTTGACGACCAGCCGGTCGCCCAGCAACACTTCGGCCACCGGTACGTCGACTTCACCCTCCAGACCGATCAAATGCGCGGTATCGGGTCGCAAGGCGTGCAAGGCCCGAATGGCCGATGTCGTTTGCCGCTTGGCGCGCGCTTCGAGCCACTTGCCCAGCAGCACCATCGTCACGACCACGGCCGAGCCTTCGAAATACAGATGAACGATGGCACCGGGGCTGGCTGTCAACCACATCCACATCGAAAGCGCCCAGCCCGCCGTTGTGCCTATGGCGACCAGCAAATCCATATTGCCAGCCAGATTTCTCGCGGCGTGCCATCCGGCTTTGTAAAAGCGCGCGCCCAAAAAAAACTGCACCGGCGTGGCCAGCGCAAACTGCAGCCAGGCCGGCAGCATCCAGTGGTTGCCGAACAAGTCGCCCAGCATGGGCAGCATCAGCGGGGCCGACAGGGACAGCCCGATGGCCACCGGCATGAAGTCGGCCCATGCGGCGGGCTCCTGTGCATCCACCGCCGCATTTGCCGCCACCGGCTCGTAACCGGCGTCGCGCACGGTGCGGCGCAGGCGCGCTTGCATGTCTGGCGCACCGGCATAGACAATCCGCGCCGACTCGGTGGCCAGATTGACCGCGACGGCCTGCACGCCGGGCACCTTCTTCAGCGCGCGCTCGACCCGGCCGACGCAGGACGCACAGGTCATGCCCTTGATGCCGATATCGAGTGAAGGACTCAAGTTGGTATTCATGGATCGGTTTTATGCAGCGACTCAATGGGAAGGTTCACAATGTGCCCTTTCACAAATTTGATTGAAATCTGAAAGGACACACCATGAACCAAACCTTCACTGTACAGGGAATGACCTGCGGCCATTGCGAAAAAGCCGTGACCCAAGCCGTCAAGAAGGTTGACCCGCAGGCGCAGATCAGCATCGACCGCGTCGCCAGCAAGGTCGAAGTGGTCTCGAATCAGCCACGCCAGGCGCTGGCGCAAGCGATCTCCGATGAAGGCTATAGCGTCGCTGCCTGAACCGTTCGTGGTAACACCCGCTTCCAGCTCAGCGCCGGCAACACAGTGGATCACCAACCTGCCCGAGGTGCTTTACCCGGCGCTGGCGCAGGTGCGGCCAGCGCGAGCTGAGTTGGGCCTGGCCTTGGCGCCGGTGCAAGTAGCGGCAGACACGGTCCTGTTTCTTGAAAATGCGCCCTGTCAAGGTTTTCCGCTGGTGCTCGAAGGCGAAATCAAGGTCTCACGGCGTTCGGACGATGGCCGCTCGCTGGAGTTATACCGGGTCGTGCCGGGCGAGCTCTGTCTGGTATCTTCGAGCTGCCTGTTTCGCGCCCAGCCGCTGTCGGCCCACGGCATCACGACCAAGGCCAGCAGCCTGATCATGATCCCGCCCGATATTTTCCGGCGCTGGCTTGAAACTCCCGCCTTTCGCGACGAAGTGCTGGGCCTGTTTGCCGAGCGCATGGCTGACTTGACCAGCTTGATTGACGCGGTGGCTTTTCACAAACTTGACCGTCGCCTCGCTGCCGCTTTGTTGGGCCACGGTCAGCAACTCAACATCAGTCACCAGAGTTTGGCCAACGAGTTGGGCACCGTGCGCGAGATCATTACCCGGCTGCTGCACCGCTTTGAGCGTGAAGGCTGGGTCACGCTCGCCCGTGAGCAGATTCAAATCACCAACAGCACCGGGCTGCGGCAGCTCGCCTCGGCGCTTGCGTCTTGAGCGAGACGCCGGTCGACGAAGCGGCTGGAACGAGAACGAGAGTAGACTGACTGTGTGACTTTAGTCACAGACGCGGGCACGTTGTCAGTGCCCAATAGCGGTCTTAAACCATTTCTTTGGAGAATTCATGAAAACGAACGAAGGCGGTCTGGACCGGGTTTTGCGCATCGTTGCTGGCCTGGTATTGCTGGGCCTGACTCTGAACGGCAATATTGGCGTGTGGGGCTGGATCGGCGTCGTGCCGCTTGCCACAGGGGCGTTGGGTATGTGCCCGCTCTACACTTTGTTAGGTTTCAACACCTGCCCGGTACAACGCAAGAGCTGACCAGCATCCGAAGAAATTTTGACCAATTCCGTTTTTCAATTCGGACAGCAGCTTCCGGAATACGCCATTCCGGTTCTCAACGAGCGCGCAGTTCGAGCCAGTGCCGGCATACTTTTCTTGTTCGCGTTGACCTCCTTCATGAACGCGTTTCTGCTGGGCAACTTTCAACCGACTCGCGTGTTTGTGCTTGTCTTTCTGGTTGACTTCAGCATCCGGATACTGATCAATCCCCTTTACGCACCGAGCCTGATCATCGGCCAGTGGTTCGTACGCAAGCAATTACCCGAGTACGTGGGCGCGCCGCAAAAGCGTTTCGCCTGGGCCATCGGCTTTGTGCTGGCTCTGGCCATGCTGTACCTGATGGTGCTCAACAATGTCATTGGGCCGATCAACATGATTGTTTGCTCCATCTGTCTGCTTCTGTTGTTTTTCGAGACGGCGTTTGGCATTTGCATCGGCTGCAAGGTATATAACCGTTTCAACAAAGAGAAGGCCCAACTGTGCCCGGGTGGTGTCTGCGAAGTGCCGTCGGGTCAAGGGTCCCGCATTACCTTGACGCAGGTCGTTATCGTGGGTCTGTTTGCGGTGATGATCGGCTTTGTCGGGCAATGGGTCTACGCCACCGGTCCGAAAAAGTCGGTGCAAATTCCGCTGGCCGTCGCGCCTTCGGCGCCCATCGACCCAGCCGAGATCGAACGCTGCAAGGTGCCGGAATTTGCCAAGGCGATGGGGCACGAAGAAAAGTGGAAACTGCATAACAACTGTCAGTGAGGGCGCCTGAACATGTCGCCAAAAACAAAGCGCCGTTTGTCCCTGATCGCCCTGGGCGTGATGCTGGTGGTGGCGCTGGCCTTCGTCGTTCTTCGCTCCGGACCGTTGGCGCCAACGCGCGTGACGGTGGTACAGGTCAAGGAAGGCAGTTTTGAGCCGGCGCTGTTTGGCATCGGCACGGTTGAGGCACGCCGCAACTGGATGATAGGACCGACGGTGGCGGGGCGCGTCCTGAGCGTCAAGGTCGACGTCGGTGATGTGGTGAAGGCGGGTCAGCTGCTTGCCGAGATGGACCCGGTGGATATCGACCAGCGGTTGACCTCATTCGATGCCTCTATCGAGCGGGCCAGGAGCGCCCATGCTGCGACCCTGGCGCAACAGGCGGACGCCAATGCGCGGCGTGAACTGGCCTTGTCCAACATGCGCCGCAATCAAAATCTGGCGGACAAGGAATTCATCAGCGCCGGTGCGCTGGAGGCTCGTGCGCAGGAAAAGATATCGGCCGATGCGGCGCTCGAAGCGGCACGTGCCAATGCGCTAGGCGCAGTTCAGGATCTGGATCGCATCAAGGCCGACCGCGCTGCCCTGATGCAGCAGCGTGCCAATGTCCGCCTGGTGGCACCTGCCGATGGCGTGGTGAGCGCGCGCGACGCCGAGGCAGGCTCGACCGTGGTGGCGGGGCAGTCGGTATTGCGATTGATCGATCCGGCCAGTCTGTGGATCAAACTGCGCGTCGATCAGGGCCGCTCTGCCGGATTGGCAGCTGGCTTGAAGGCGCGCATTGAGTTGCGTTCCTGGCCGAAGACGTTGTTTTACGGCAGCGTGGCACGGGTCGAACTCTTGAGCGATAGCGTGACTGAAGAGCGCGTGGCGCAAGTCGCTCTCGACAAATCGCCTGTTGGACTATCCGTCGGAGAGATGGCAGAGGTGACGCTACAGTTGCCCGTCATTTCGAAGAGTCCCTTGCTGCCAGGCGCAAGCATTCAACGCCAGGGGTTGAAGACGGGTGTCTGGAGAATGGAATCGGGCAAGCCCATGTTCGTGCCCGTGCGTACCGGCGCCAGCAGCCTGGATGGCGAGGTTCAAATTCTGGAGGGCGTCAAGGCCGGCGACGAAGTTGTGGTTTACAGCCAGAAGGCGCTTGCCGAGGGTAGTCGCGTGCAGGTCGTCGAATCACTCGTCAAGCCGGCCAGCGCGTCCGGAGCCAATCCGTGATCAGTCTGGCTGGGCGAGACATTCTGCATGCCTGGCCCAAGTTCGTGCTGACCGGCATGGGTCTGGGCTTGCTCATTGGGGTGACCTTGTCGATGGCCGGGGTTTACCGCGGGATGGTCGACGACGCGCAAGCGCTGCTGACCAACAGCGGCGCCGACCTGTGGGTGGTGCAGAAAGACACGCAGGGCCCGTACGCCGAATCGAGCAGCCTGCGGGATGATTTGGTGCATGGCATTGAAGGGATGCCCGGCGTCGCGCGAGCCGCCAATGTGACCTACTTCAACATGCAGGTCAGGCGCGGCGCGGACGAAGTTCGTGCGATGGTGGTGGGCATCGAGCCGGGGCGACCGGGCAGCCCGAGCTACCTGGTCGCGGGTCGCCACTTGACGCGAAGCCACTATGAAGCATTGGCCGACGTAAAGACCGGCTTTGGTCTGGGTGAGCGCATCCGTATTCGCCGCCACGATTATGAGGTGGTCGGTCTGACACAGCGCATGGTCTCCTCGGGCGGCGATCCGATGGTGTTCATTCCATTGAAGGATGCACAGGAAGCCCAGTTTCTCAAGGACAACGATGCGATCGTGAACGAGCGTGCGCGCACCGCCGCGAACCCTGCGTTCAACCGGCCTGGTGTGCCAGGTCTGCTGGACGCGGCGCAAGCGGCGCTGACCAGCAGCCACAGCGTCAATGCCGTACTGGTGCAGGTCAGAGAGGGCTATGCGCCGGAAATGGTGGCCGAGCCGATTCGCCGATGGAAGCATCTGGAAGCGTTCGACCGCGCCGGCATGGAGGACATTCTGGTGGCCAAGCTGATTGCCACCTCGGCCAAACAGATCGGCATGTTCCTCGTGATACTGGCCATTGTCAGCGCGGCCATCGTCGCTTTCATCATCTACACCATGACCATGGGCAAGATACGTGAAATCGCAGTGCTCAAGCTCATCGGTACCAGCAATGCCACGATCGCCTGGATGATCTTGCAGCAGGCCTTGGGGCTGGGCTTGATCGGCTTTTTTGTCGGCAAAATTGCCGCGACCCTGTGGGCTCCGATATTTCCCAAGTTCGTGCTGCTGGAGCAAGGCGATGCCTTGACCGGGTTCATCGTCGTGATGCTGATTTGCGCGCTGGCCAGCACCCTGGCCATACGCATCGCGATCAAGGTCAATCCGGCCGACGCGATTGGAGGATGAAGATGGTGACCGGGCAGGGCGGCATCGTCATCGAAGGCTTGCGCAAGGTCTATGGCCAGGGCGATACAGCGGTCCAAGCGCTCAAAAGCGTGGACATGATCGTCGGTCCTGGCGAAGTGGTCGGACTGGTCGGACCCTCGGGTTCAGGCAAGACCACGCTGCTCAAATGCCTGGGCGTGATCCTCGAACCGACCGCAGGGCGCATGGTGCTGGGTGGGCAGACTATCTACGACGGCGCCTGGATCGCCAGAGACCTTCGCGCCCTGCGCCGCGACAGCATCGGCTTCGTCTTTCAGGCGCCCTACCTCATTCCATTTCTGGACGTGACGGACAACGTTGCCTTGTTGCCCATGCTGACCGGGATGCCCAATGCGAAAGCCAGGGCGCGTGCGCTGGAGTTGCTTGCGGAACTCGACGTTGCACACAGGGCACAAGCGCAGCCGTCGCAGCTCTCCGGCGGTGAGCAGCAGCGCGTCTCCATTGCACGGGCCTTGGCGAATCGGCCGCCGGTGATTCTGGCCGATGAGCCGACGGCTCCGCTGGACAGCGAACGCGCTCTGAGCGTGATGCGCATCCTGAACCGCATGGCCCGCCAATCCCAGACTGCCATCATCGTGGTGACGCACGACGAAAAGATCATTCCGACCTTCAAGCGGATTTACCACATCCGCGAAGGTCAGACGGTTGAGGAGGCTGGTGAAGGGCGGTCGTTGGACTGAGGCCTGCGCGATCACCCCCCTTTCGGGCCGTTGTGACAGTCATAGCAACCGACCTTCTGTCCTGGGGTGTAGGTCTTCGATCGGCCGTCCACCGCAAAGGTCTTGTTCATCTTGACCTGGCTCAGCGCGGTGCCGCGATAGTCGGCGCCGTGGCAATAGGCACACGAGGTTAGCGCTGATCCTTTAGCAGAGTCGTGGTGACTTGAAACCCAGGCGCTGCCGGTTGTATGCATGCCATGCGGGCCGCCGTTTACGGTCGTCGGGACTGTCTTGTGGCAAGCCGAGCATTCGGCGATGGTGCCGGCATGGCCCTGCACGTCGGTGGCCAAGACGTTGTCGTTGGTGTGCGAGCTTGGGTACTCGGCGTGAGTGGCACCATGGCAGGACTCGCACTGCAGACCGCCGTGGCCGGTACTGAAGCGGTACAGATTGAAGCCGGCAGCCGGCGTATTGGCATTGGAGGCAAAGCGCTGGTCTGCCCAGACGTTGAGGGTACCGGCGGCGCTCAGGCTGCTAAGTTCACGTTTGCCGTCATGGTGGCAGGACTGGCAGGTAGGCTGATTGAGCCAGCCGGTGCGGGTACTGCTGCCGACGGCGGCCATGTTGCCGTGGCAACTCTGGCAATTCATCTCCGGCTTGCCATTGGCGTCGAGTGCGTTGCCCATCGGGCCGCGCAGGCATTGCGTCTCCGATCCCGGATGGCACATGTAGCAGGCGGTGCGGTTGCTGCTGGCGCCCAGAGTTGTCACGGTCAGCGAAGTTGGATCATTCACTTTGGCGTGCAAGGTGTGCAGCGCTTGAGTCAGTGGCTCAATGCCGGCAAGGCCGGTGCCGGGCAAGGCGTTGGAGCTGTGGCAGGCGGCACAGAGAACCGGCTGTCCCGAATAAGCCGGCGTCGTGCTCGTCGCCGGGATCGTCGTGGTCGTTGCTAACAGGCCGCCAGCCTTGTAACCCAGCTTGGTCAAGGCCGCAGCGAAGGTGGGATCGTTTTGTTGCTTCTCATCATGCAGGCGCAGGATGTTCTTTTTCCAGTCCTTCTCGGGATCGGCGTCATTGACCCAGCCGGCTGCCGGTTTGGCCGCGTTGCTGGTGACGTTCGAGGCGTGGCACGCCTTGCAAGTCATCTCATCGCTGACCGGCAACACGGTGCGCGCCGTCGCCAGCACTTTGCCGCCGGCATCTTTGGCCACCACCTTGACCATCGGATAGAAGTTTTTGACGCCCTTATCGTCATACGGCATGATCGGTATGCCCTCGGCTACGAACCATTTGTTGCCGGTATCAAAGCTCATGGCGCGCGGCGTTGTCGAGGTCGTGGCGTTGAGCTTGAGTCCGATGTTGTCTGGCAGCGCTACGCCGAACAACGATTTCACCCAGGTCCAGAAGTTGGTTTTGCCAACGCTGTAAGTGTTGATTGATCCGGTCGAGTCCGCCATTGCTTCATACGTCAGGGTCACGCCACTAGTGACCAGTCCTCCCCCGGCCTGGCTGACCAACTGCGCGTGCAGGTTGTTGTAGGGGGGCAAGATGGAGAAAACCGAATAGTCCTTGCCGTCAACGCAGTGCATTCCCAGATCGTTCCAGGCAAGCAGGGTATAGCCTGCACCTGATGCTGGCGTTGGCGTTGGCGTTGGCGTCGGAGTCGGAGTCGGAGTCGGAGTATTGCCGCCCTCATCGCTACCCTTATTGCCGCCATCGGAAGACGGCGGACGACTCTTGTCCTGTTGCGCAGTGACATCGGCTACGCCAGTGGTACCACCACCTCCCCCACACGCGGCAAAGAGTGATCCCACGATCAAAACCAGCCCCAGGCGCAGCGCGCGATTCATTAGCTTACCCATAACAACCTTTCAAAGGATTCAGTCAATCAAACCATTGACCTGGCAGTCGCCTTGGCCGGATAGGTCTTCAAGCCCCGCTATTTCCACCGGTTGCGCTGACCCTCAACGGGTGTTGCGGCGCGCATGTATGGAAAGCGATTCGAGAACCCGTCGGGCTTCCATTGATAATATTCGTATATGCTTAAGTAAAGCTTAACGAAGTCAGTAACGGTTTGTAAGTTCTTTGGCCAAATGCCAGTCCGCCAGGACGACATTCCAAGTTGTCAAGATCGCTTCAACGCTTGCGCAACAGGTTGACGCGCATAGGCCGTGAAAAGTGGGCGCCATCGGCGGTCATGTGCGCCTCAAAGCGATCTCGTACCCGTTTGAGAGTACCGGCATCAAGACGATGAGTGACATAAGTAATGTCGATCAGGCGCTTCTCAAACTCTGCAAAATCCCGGAAGTGGACAGGAGTTTCAAACAAGGTCTCACTGAGCTGCTCCCAGGCACCTGAGCACACCGCTTCCTGTATCGCCCGCAGGGCGGCCGCGCGGACCAGCTCTTCATCATGAAACAGGCGCATGACCTCGTTGAGCGCACCGTCAAACACCGGTTCCGAAACATAAAGCATTCCCTCAGGTCGCAGTACACGATGCACTTCCGATAAAGCCTGGCCCATTTGATCCAGCGGCACATGGTGCAACGACTTCAGCATCAGCGCCAGATCAAAATGATCTGCTCTGAATGGGATGGACTGTGCGCCTGCCTGCACGAATTGAAGCCCCTGCATTGGGTTGAGCAGGTTCTTGACGTGCTGGCGTTCGTCCACTTCGAGTCCGGTTATCTGGCAGCTTGGGTACAGCGCAAGCAGCTTGCGAGACACGTCTGCGGAGCCGCAGCCCAACTCGATGATCCGCGCGTGATGCACAAGATTGACCAGCGATTGCAGCAAGTCCAATTCTTCACTTATCGGTGACGTTTTCATCAGTTCTTTCGACGTGACTCGGTTGCAGGGCAGGTGAAACTTTAGCGTAGCATACCGGTCAATGTCATACCACGCTTGACCACGCCCAAGAGCACCATGCAAGATTCCATTGTCCAGTCCTCCTCTGACCTTTCAGCCAACGCACTCTGAAGATCTGCACATGGATCCTTCGACGCTCGGTGTCGCGTTAGGTGCTGCCATCGGTCTGGTCATGGCACTCACAGGCGCGGGTGGTGGCGTGCTGGCCATACCGCTGTTGGTGTTCGGTCTGCATCTGTCGCTGCAGCAAGCTTCCCCCGTCGGTTTGCTGGCGGTGGGTCTGGCGGCCGCTGTCGGTGCGGCGATCGGACTGTACCAAGGCAAGGTGCGTTACCGCGCCGCTGCCTTGATCGGTGCTGTCGGCATGCTGGTGGCACCTATCGGTGTGTGGTTGGCGCATCAACTTCCGAATCGCCCGCTATTGGGTGCCTTCGCGCTGGTGCTGACGTATACCGCCTGGCGCATGCTAAAGCGGCCGACGGTAGCCACTGCGCTGCCAGAAGCAGTGCTGTGCCGAGTCAACAAGGCAGACCAGCGGTTGATCTGGACTCTGCCCTGCGCCCGTGCCCTGGCCGGTACCGGCGTGATCGCCGGTTTGCTTAGCGGACTGCTCGGTGTCGGCGGCGGCTTCGTCATTGTGCCCGCGCTGGCGCGCTACACCGATCTTGAAATCCGCAGCATTCAGGTGACATCGCTGGCCGTGATAGCCCTGGTTTCATTGAGCGGAGTTTCAGCGGCTGCCCTTCACAGTCCTGTGCCCTGGGCGGTGGCTTTACCGTTTGCCTCTGGTGCAGTAATGGCATTGTTGGCTGGGCAGCAGGTTGCCAGAAGGCTTGATGCCAGGCGCCTGCAGCAGGCCTTTGCGTGGTTCTGCTTATTGGTTGCCTTGCTCATGCTGGCAAGAGCATTGGGTTGGGTGGCGAATTGAGGCCAGCCAATGGATTCGACTTGGGTGATGTCTGTTCTGAATCGCGTCGCGCTGCAATTCGGAATCGGCAATCTCAGCCTTTTTTGGAATTACTCTTATTGCGCTCTGCCAGAGTGGCAATCAGGCCATCGACGCCTTTGGCATTGATTTCCTGGGTAAACTGGCTGCGATAGGTTTCCACCAACCACACACCCATGACGTTCAGGTTGTAGATCTTCCAGCCCGTGCCCTCGCCGGGAGTCTTTTCCAGCCGATAATCGATTTGAACCGGTTCGCCCCGACCCTTGACTTCGGTACGCACCACCACCTCCTTGTCGTCAGGGGACGAGCGCAAAGGTTTGACCGTGAAGCTGAGGTCGTTGGCCTGGGACACGGCACCGGCATAGGTGTGCACCAACAAGATCTTGAACTCTTCCTGCAAACGTATTTGCTGTTCGGGGCTAATTTGCCGCCAGGTCGGACCGACTGCGGAGGCCGTCATGCGCTTGAAATTCATGGCTGGCATCAGTTTGGCGTCCACCAGTGCGATGATCCGGGAGACGTCGCCACTTCGCAGCGTTGGGTCGGCCCTGATGGTGTCTAGAACCTCGGTCGAGAGGCGCTTGATCATGGCGTCGGGAGCCTCATCCTGCGCTTGTGCAGGAGCTGCCAGAAGCCCAGTGAATGACAGAATAAGAATGGCGAAAAGGCGAATCAACAAATGGTGATTCATGATTGGACTTTCCTGGTTCTGGCGATGAATTGCTTATTTCAACAAACGGCGCCCGCGGCGCACATTGCCAGAGTCGAGTTCGAGGGCACGACCGGCCTGCCTTCTCCGGTCCATGTGTTGAGACCGCGGGTTGCGTTGTAGACGGTTTTATATCCCGGCTGTTGCGATAAAAACTGCGCTGCCGTGCGCGAGCGGTTGCCGCTGCGGCAGATCAAAACAACGGCTTGCCCGGGCTTGGTCAGCGACTTCAAATGCGCAAGCCAGACCGGTGCATCGACTCGGCCTTTGTCGTCGAAGAAGGTCAACAGCCTGCTTCCGGAAATAACTCCGGTCTCCTTCCATTCGGGCGCGGTCCGGATGTCAATCACCGCTGCGCCGCCTGCGGCCAGGCGCGCCAGTTCTGCGTTGTCGATATTCACCACCTCGGCTTGTGCGCCCAGCGCGCAAAGGCAGATAAGAGCAGTGGCGACAGCTTGTTTACTCACGAGTATTCCTTTTCGCTACAATATATCATTAAACACTTATATAGTGTAGCGATACGAAGTTTCAAAATCAAGTTGTTTTGTCAGCAACTTCTTGGAAATCATGAATTTTTGGGACCAACAATTTTCTACGCCGGACTTCAAGTACGGTACACAGGCCAACTGGTTTCTACGCAATCAGGCTGTTCACCTGCACCCTGGCAGTGAGGTGTTGTTGCCGGGTGACGGCGAAGGGCGCAACAGTGTCTGGTTGGCTCGGCGTGGGCATTACGTCACCGCTTTAGACAATTCCAGGGTGGGTCTGAACAAGGCATTGCGCCTGGCTGCAGAGAATCACGTCACCGTTGCCGTCATACACGCCGATCTTGAGGACTGGGTTCCCAAGCCGGCCAGTTTTGACGCCATCGTTCTAACCTATGTGCATCTGCCAGAAGGCTGGCGGCGCAGAGCGCATCAGCGACTGATTTCTGCGCTGCGTCCGGGTGGGTGGTTCATCTTAGAGGCGTTTCATCCCCAGCAACTGAAGTATCAAAGCGGTGGCCCGAAGGACGAGGCCCTGCTCTACACGGCAGAGACGATTCGATCAGACCTGCAAGCTGACCCCGAACTTGCCGTGCAGGAAATCATGGCCTGGGAAGGCGAAGCTCACTTAGACGAGGGAAGTGGGCATCAAGGCGCCGCCTACCTGACACGCTATGTTGCACATCGTGTGGAATCAAGAAGAACCTAACCCCGGACAAACCATGAAAGCCTTTCAAGACTACTACCCCGAAAACGTTTCGCATTGCTACGGCTGCGGGTCGAAAAACATACATGGCCACCGGATCAAGACCTATTGGGACGGCGAAGAAACGGTCACCCACTTCACCCCTGAGCCCTACCATACGGCCATACCCGGCTTTGCCTACGGTGGTCTGATCGCGTCACTGATTGATTGTCACAGTACCGGAACAGCAGCAGCAGCGATGTACCGCGCTAATGGGCGCGAGATGGACACGCTGCCGCCATTGCGCTTTGTCACCGGATCCTTGCACGTGGACTTTCTGAAGCCGACACCGATCAATGGAGTGTTGGAAATTCGTGGCCGCGTCAAGGAGATCAAGGGTCGCAAGGTGGTGGTCGAAAGCACTGTGCTTGCCAATGGCGTGGCAACCGCCCGCGGAGAAGTCGTGGCACTACAGATGCCGGAAGGGTTTGGCAACCAGTGAAGGCGCTTGAATATCGTGTGTGAACTGCTGGGCATATCGAGTCGGCGAAATACTCGCTTGACCTTTTCCCTGGAGGCGCTGGCGGCCCGCAGTGGCCCGCTCAGCACGACCCGTGATGGCTGGGGCGCCGGCTTTTATCAAGGGCGCGACGTCGACCTATTTCGTGAGCCCGGTGCTGCCAGCGACAGCCCGCTGGTGCGTCTGCTTGAAACTCAGGGTCCCGATACCACGCTGGTCATCTCGCACATCCGGCATGCCACGCTGGGTGCGGTCAAGCTTGCCAACACCCAGCCCTTTGTCCGCGAACTCGCTGGCCGAACGCACCTGTTCGCTCACAACGGTCATCTGCCAGGCATCTCGCAAAACCACCAGTTTTCACTGGACCGTTTCAACCCGGTGGGCGAAACCGACTCTGAGCACGCCTATTGCGCACTTATGGAGCGCATGAAAGTCCTTTGGCAAA
>CAIVLG010000239.1 GCA_903906695.1 uncultured beta proteobacterium
GGTGCTGTTACCGGCAAGATTCCAGCCGGTGCTCAGCGACAAGGGATACGAAACTGTCGCCGCCAAAGCCGGAAACGACAAGGACGAGTAAGAACTGAAGCCGATGATGAGGGTGGCTGCGATGGCAGCGCAAGCTTTACCTATCCGGTGAAAACGTCTGCCAAGCATGCGCAACATCCTGGTTGTGAAACATCTCATGCCTAAGTCCTTGATCGTGTTGATCACCCAATAGATCGCTGTTTACGCTTGATGGCTCAAGGAAATCATGCACTTGTTCGATATTTCAAATTCATCAGTTAGTCCCCCGCGTTGGTGGCACATCGAGCGTTGCGGGGTTGCGACTGATTTCAGTTCGTGAGTCATTCGCTGCGCCAGGGTTGGCTCCTCCGCTCCCGCAAGAAACCACAAATAGCAGTAACAAAGATAGAGCTGCAAGCATTTTCATGGGTGAGCAGGTCGGATCAGGGGTAAGTCTCAATCGTACCGATTGGCGACAAATCCTTGCCTTGCAGCCCGGGAAAGTCAGTGCCATAGCGCGTGACCCTGAAGACGGCATTCATATACTGGTCGGTCCGGTTGGGGTCGGTCGGAACCGTACTGCCTTGCGCCAGTGGCGTGGTCGTGACGGGGTTCACATAGCGCCAGACCATTTCACCGGCCGAGCTAACCTCAAACAGGTTGCCCTTGATGCCTTCGGTGATCAGCGTATTGCCATTGGGCAGGCGTTGCGCCCCCGAGATCTCGGCTGAGTAGAAACTCGCTGGCGGGGTTCCGGTGTAAGTCCAGAGCGCTGATGTGGGTCCGTAGGCTGCGCCGCTGGCGATGCCGTAATTGCCGGTTGAATCGATGGGTGGCACGATCTCGTCAACCGTGGAGTAACCGCGACCAATGCCGTTGTTGTAGATCAGGATGTTGCCGGCGCCCGGCAGGCCGGGCTCAATCCAGTGCGTGTGGTGCTGCTGGTAGAGCTTGCGCTGCGCACTTGTTCCACGGTCGTATTGTTGTGCGAAACCCCAACGGTACAGAATGTCACCGCCCTTGCCGTGCGCGCCACCGACGTGACTGGCCGACTGTGCGGTGGTGGTGGCATGGTCGATCACAAAGAGTTCGCTGTTGCCGCGGATGCTGATCATGATCTGATCGAGCTGGGTGTTGTAGTCGATGCCGTTGGCGTGATTCCAGAACTGCTGGATCTTGTTGTTGGCCACGCCGTTCACGTCGATCAGTTCCGGATGATTGGCGACCACGCCGTAATTGCTCTTGGTCGCATCAAAATCCTGGATCATGTGATCCCAGATATGCCATTCCCAGACCACGGTGCCGGTCGTGCTGCCGGTGGGTTTTACCTCCACAAGGTAGTCCGGCAGCATGTACCCCTGCGTTGAGATGCTGGAATCGAGCAAGGCCGGATTGAAGCCCGCCGCAATGACCTCGACGTAGCTCTTTTTCTCGCTGGCCAGAATCAGAACATTGCCGTTGGGCAGCACCTTGAAATCGTGGTGCGCGATATAGGTCGGGCTGTAGTAGTTGAAGCCCCACACCAGGTTGCCGGCCCAGTCGTATTCCTCGATGCGCCCACCCTCGCCACCGCCTGTGGAAGGACCAACGTTGGGCATCGCGCTGGCGCGGATCATGTGGCCGTTTTCCAGCAGGTACGAGGAGCGACCCGGCTCGCCCGTGCTGGTCCACTTGTGCACGTACTGCCCGGCATTGTTCAACAGGTAAGTGGCCGTGCTGTGCAGGGGTGACATCAGGGTGTAACCGGTGAACGCCTTGCTGGTATTCTGCATCAGGCCAACGGTGTTGCTGGTTGAGGTCGTGCTGGCTCTGTCAGGTCGCATGACGCGAAAGCCGACCTGCAGCCAGGCCGAGTCGGGGTTGCTGTCTGGCGAGCCGCCCAGCGACCAGGAAGGGTCGCGATTGGAGACACGGCTGTAGCCCAGGAACTGCTGGCCACCGCCGTTCCACCAGGTACCGCCACGCATCGCACGCCACGGCAGATTTCCCTGCATGATGTCACCAGTGACAGGGCCCGGCGGATCAACCGTGATGTTGTTGGTCACACAGTACTGATAGTAGGTATTGGCGTACCAGTCGTTCACCCATTGCCAGACGTTGCCCGCCATATCGGTCAGTCCAAAGGCGTTGGTGCTGTCGCGCGTCTGGTAAGTGGCGTCGGCGGCGGGCCAGTTGTAGCTGGCCTTGGTGCGCAGCGAGCCGTTGTAAAAGCCCACCGGTGTGGTATGTGGATAGTCGCCGTTTTCCCATGGATCGCCGGAATTTTGCCAGTTGGCGAGCCGTCCATCCGCATTGGTGTCGTTACCCCAGGGAAACTGATAGTACGGATTGGTCTGGCCGCCGCGCGCGGCGTATTCCCATTCGGCTTCGGTGGGCAGGCGGTAGCCGTATTGGGTCAGATCACAGGCACCGGTCGAGAGGTTGTAGCACGGGGTGTAACCGTCGCGCGTGCTCAGCCAGTTGGCAAAGGCGGCGGCACCAAACCAGCGCACGCCGGTAACCGGGTGCAGTTCGCGCCCAGTGCGAACGGTGAAAGTGTTGTTGGCGTAGCTGATAGTCGAAAGCGGGACGGATGCCGTCGTATAGAAGAAAATGTTGCTGCCGCCAACCGCATACACGATGCCGGAGCGGACCTCGATTAATCCGCTCTTGAGTGCTGCGTTCAGGTAGGCGGCGTATTCGGTGTTGGTCACCAGCGTCGTTGCCATATAGAACGGTGAGATCGTCACGCTGTGCAAGGGAATCTCGTCACTAGGATGGTCCGGGTCAACGAAGTTGAAGTGGTCCCCCATGACGAAAGTGCCGCCCGGGATGTGCGCGAACGTCGGCGTGAATGTGGACGGGGAGGTCACCCCTGAATAATTGATCCAGAACCCAAGGCCCTTGCCCAGAGTTAGCGCCCCGAACTCTTTGTAACCTTTGCTCTGGATGTAGTTAGAGAGTTCGGTCGTTGTTAGCGACGGTGTGTAGAAGTACCAGGCACTGCTGCTGTTGTCCCAGGCCCATAGACTGGTGACATTGCCCACACTGGAACTGAAAATTCCCGGTGA
>CAIVLG010000240.1 GCA_903906695.1 uncultured beta proteobacterium
CTGGCAACGCCTGCTTGAGCGCAGAGAAGACTACAAGATTGGTACCGTCCCAGCTGGCGGCCTGCTGCTGGTGGGTGCCGCCGATGTGCAGAAAGACCGGATCGAAGCGTCGGTCTGGGCTTTTGGTGTGGGCAAGGAATCCTGGCTGATCGAGCACCGGGTGTTGATGGGTGACACCGCCCGCGATGACGTGTGGAAGCGTTTGAGGGAGATGTTGAGCGAGACCTGGACGCATGAATCAGGAGCCAATCTCCCACTGGCCCGCTTCGCACTGGACACCGGCTTTGCCACGCAGGAGGCTTATGCCTTTGTACGCTCAGTTCGAGACCCGCGGGTCATGGCAGTCAAGGGAGTGGCGCGCGGTGCTGCCCTGATCGGCACGCCAACGGCGGTCGATGTCACGCAAGGTGGACGGAAGCTCCGCCGTGGTATCAAGCTGTTCTCGGTCACTGTCAGCATCGCCAAGCTGGAGTTCTACAACAACCTGCGCAAGACCGCAGACGTGCTGGAGGACGGAACCACTGTGGTGTATCCGGCAGGCTATGTGCATCTGCCCAAGATCGATGCAGAGTTTATCCAGCAACTTTGCGCCGAACAGTTGATTACCCGGCGCGACCGCAATGGCTTTGCGCACCGTGAGTGGCAGAAGATGCGCGAGAGGAACGAGGCCTTGGACTGCTTTGATTCAAAAACTGAAGTCCTTACCTATGGCGGATGGAAGTTCTTCGAGGAGCTCAGGCCCGGCGATATGCTTGCGACGGTAAATTTGGAAACGGACCTTATCGAGTACCAATCACCGCAACAACTGATTTCACGCCACTATCAAGGTCCGATGCTTACTGTATGTGGGACACGCCTGAATTTTTCCGTCACCCCAAATCACAGAATGGTGACCTTCAAGAAAGTGTTCGACAGAAGTGCTGGCAAGTGGCGGTTTGATGTGCCTGCTGAGATCACTCTGGCCAAAGATCTCACGATTCATCACACCATCAAGATCAGAGCGAATTGGCAAGGCAATGAAACCGTTGTTGTGACCATTCCTGCTAGCGTCAAACACTGCAGTCGCAACATCATTCATCCCCAACGAAGGGTGTGTGCCAAGATATTTGCTGAATTCCTGGGTTGGTATGCTGCTGAAGGGTGTTGTCGGATTGTTGCCGTTGGTGGTAGCGTGATGCGCTCGGTGTCCATCGCACAGACCAAGCCAAGCGGGCGAGCACGTATCACAGAGTTGCTTGATCAACTCCCGTGGACTTGGCATTGGTCGAAGACATGCGCGACGATCAGTTGCAAACAACTTTATGACTATATGCAGCATGAGTGTCCTGGTCTGCATCACGAAAAGAAAGTTCCGCAATGGATCAAGGACGCAGACAAAGAGGTGATCGCAGCGTTCTTGAATGGAGCGATCGCGGGTGACGGCTGGATTCAAAATGGATACCGCAACTTTGCCTCGACCAGTAAAAGACTGGCCGATGACGTTGCAGAGCTGTTTTTTAAACTCGGCGGCAGTCCCAGCGTCACGCTGCGTTTGCACGATGGTTGGAAAGTCGGCGATAAGAGCGGGGAAATCACTCTGCCGCAGTATCACGTCCGCGAAAACAACGGTCGCAAAAGTGCGGCACTTGACGGTAAGGGCAGACAGTTCATGGTCAAGGCGCGAGATTACAGCGGCATGGTGTATTGCGCGACAGTCCCGAACGGAACGCTGGTCGTACGTCGGGCCGGCAAGATGATCGTTGCCGGCAATTGCCATGTCTATTGCCGCGCCGCTGCAGCTGCAGCTGGCCTCGATCGGTTCGAGGAGCGGCACTGGCTCGAGCTCAAAAAGCAACTCGGTATCGAGCCACCCGACAAGCCAGCGCGCATACAAGTATTTGACCCAGCACAGGCCACCGAACAAGGTGGCCTTCCTCATTCTGGGTCCCCCAAATCAGTCCGGCGAGTCATCAAGAGTCGCTGGTTGTCCTCGTGAGCGCTGTTGGCGCTCGTTCCTTTAATCCTTTGGAGATAAACACATGAGTTTGCAAGTTCGTATTGAATCCCTGGTCCTGCGCCTGGCCGCAGAGTTCAAGACCATCTATGGTCAGGTCGGCACCCTGGCCAATCTGTCAACCA
>CAIVLG010000241.1 GCA_903906695.1 uncultured beta proteobacterium
GGTGCCGATCAAGCCCAAGACCGACGCTGGCTTCCTCTACGCGCTGATCCATGTGCTGCTGCATGAGGTGCCACGCGAGCGCCTGGATCTGCCATTCCTGGCGGTTCGCACTGCCTCGCCCTATCTGGTCGGGCCGCACGGCTATTACCTGCGTGATCGCGCCAGCCGCAAGCCGCTGGTCTGGGATCTCGCCACGGGCAGCGCTCGCGCCCATGACAGTGCGGACTTGCAGGAAGCGCTTGAAGGCAGCTTTGAAGCCGATGCAATCGAGATTGGTCCCGACGACGAGGTGCTGGCCGAAGGCATGCTCACGGGCAGCACCGGCTTCACGCGCCTGGTCGAACATATGCAGCCCTACTCGCCGGAGTGGGCGCAAACCATTTGCGATGTGCCGGCAGCCCACATCCGGCGTATTGCCAACGAGTTCATCGACCACGCCTGCGTCGGCCAGACCATCGACGTTGACGGCATCACGATGCCTTACCGGCCGGTGGCGGTCACACTGGGGAAGACCGTCAACAATGGCTGGGGCGGTTTCGAGTGTTGCTGGGCGCGCACGCTGCTGGCAACGCTGGTCGGCGGCCTGGAGGTGCCGGGCGGCACGCTGGGCACCACGATCCGGCTGACGCGCCCGATGTCGCATCGCCACGAGAGTGTCAAGCCCGGACCGGATGGCTTCATGCATTTCCCGCTCAATCCGACCGACAAGGCCAATTGGTCACCGAGTCCGAACATCCGCAACGCCTACCGTTCCATGGTACCGCTGGCGGCCGATGGTCCGTGGAGTCAGGCGCTTGGGCCGACCCACTTCTCATGGCTGTTTCTGGACGAAACACCCAAGGGCTTACCGCGTGTCACGCTGCCCGATGTCTGGTTCCTGTACCGCACCAATCCGGCTATTTCCTACTGGGACACGGACGAGTTGGGCGAGAAGATGGCGCGCTTCCCGTTCACTGTCGCCTTTGCCTACACGCATGACGAGACGAATCATTTCGCCGACCTGCTGCTGCCGGACGCGACGGACCTGGAGAGCCTGCAGCTGATGCGCATCGGCGGCACCAAATACCAGGAACAGTACTGGGAGGTCAACGGCTTTGCGCTGCGGCAACCCGTTGTAGAGAGCAGCGGCGAGGCGCGCGACATGACGGAGATTGCCAGCGAACTGGCAGCGCGCACCGGCCTGACGGCCAAGTATGTTGCTGCCATCAACAAGGGCGCCGGCAGCGTGCCTCTCAAGAGTGCGCATGGTGACTTTTCGCTGGACACGCAGCAGCGCCACAGCCGTGACGAAATCTGGGACGCAGTCTGCCGCGCCGCCAGCGCCGAGGTGAGCGACGGTGAGCACGCGCATGGTCTGGACTGGTGGAAGGAAAACGGTCTGGCGACCAAGCCGCTTTCGCGCAGCACATGGTACCTGGACCAGACCATGGTCAAGAGTGGTCTGCGCTACGAACTGCCTTACCAGGAGCGGCTGCTGCGGGTCGGCACCGAACTCGGTCGGCGGCTGCACGAACACGACATGCACTGGTGGGATGAGCAGCTCAAGGAGTACCAGGCGCTGCCGGTGTGGAAAGACTTTCCCGGCTTGTGGGAGAAGATCATCATCGAAACCGGCGGCCAGGCCAAGGACTATCCGTTCTGGCTGCTCACGGCGCGCAGCATGCAGTACGCCTGGGGCGCCAACGCCGGCATCCAGCTGATGCACGAAGTGGCCGACAACATCACGGGTCACCGCGGCGTCATCATCAACACGGGTGCGGCGCAAAAGCTTGGCATTGCCGATGGTGACGAGATCGAAATCTCCACACCAAAGCGCAGCGTGCGCGGCAAGGCCGTCGTGCGCCAGGGCATACGCCCGGACACTTTGTTGCTGATCGGCCAGTTTGCGCACTGGGAAACACCGATGGCAAAAGACTTCGGCATGCCCAGCATGAACTCGCTGGCGACGATGTCGATGGCCCTGACCGATGCCACCGGCTCTGGCGCCGACATTGTTCGCGTCAAGGTCTGCCGGGCGCAGGGGGTGGCAGCATGACGCGCTGGGCCATGACTGCGGACTTGCGCCGCTGCGTCGGCTGCCAGACCTGCACCGCGGCTTGCAAGCACACCAACGCGACGCCGCCCGAAGTGCAGTGGCGCCGCGTGCTCGACATGGAGTTTGGTGAATACCCCGATGTCAAGCGCGTCTTTGTGCCGGTCGGCTGCCAGCACTGCGAGGACCCGCCCTGCATGCACGTCTGCCCGACCACCGCCACCAAGCAACGTCCGGACGGCATTGTCACCATCGATTACGACCTGTGCATTGGTTGTTCGTACTGCGCTGTGGCCTGCCCGTACCAGGCGCGCTATCGGACCGACAAGGCGAGCTTCGCCTACGGTGCGCCGAGCCAGAGCGAGAGCAAACGGCGCGACGACTCAAGGCTGGCGGTGGCGACCAAGTGCACCTTCTGTGTTGATCGCATCGACTCCGGACTGGCCGCCGGGCTCAAACCCGGTGTCGATCCGGCAGCGACACCGGCCTGTGTCAATTCCTGCATTGCCGATGCGCTGGCCTTTGGTGATCTGGAAGACCCCAACAGCAATGTCTCGCAACTGCTTGAGAAAAACCAGAGTTTTCGCATGCACGAAGAACTGGGCACCGGGCCCGGTTTTCATTACCTCTGGGACAAGGTGGACACATGAGTTCTGGTTCCGGTTTCGGACCCAATCCATGGCAGCAGACCAGCTGGGACTGGCGTGCTGCGGGTAACTTCATCTGCGGTGGCATGGGCACCGGTCTGCTGATTGCCAGCGCGCTGTTTGGGGTTGCAGCGCCAGCCTCGCTGTGGGCACCGGACTGGCTGGTTTTCGTCGGCCTGGCGCTGGTCGGTCTTGGCCTGTTGTGTGTCTGGCTGGAGATTGGTCGGCCGCTGCGCGCACTGCATGTCTTCCTCAATCCGCGCACCTCCTGGATGTCGCGCGAAGCCTTTGTCGGGCTGATCCTGTTTCCGGCAGGGCTGGCCGCGATGCTGGGCGTGAGCGGCTGGATCTGGATCACCGCTGCGCTGGCGTTGGTCTTTCTCTATTGCCAGAGTCAAATGCTGCCGGCGGCACGTGGCATACCGGCCTGGCGCTCAGGATTGATGTCGCCGCTCTTTATCATCACTGCCTGGTGTGAAGGGGCTGGCATCTTTCTTGTGTTCGGTCTTTTTCATGGCGGGATCGCGGGCATGGTCGTGATTGCATTCCCGCTGCTGCTGGCGTTGCGCGCACTGGTCTGGCTGCGTTACCGCCGCGATGTCGATGGCAGCCTGGCAGCACCGGCGCGCCGGGCGCTGGACCTTGCCTGGCAGCGCTTGTCGATGGTAGGCACCAGTGTGCCCATTGTTCTGTCGATCGTCGGCGCTTGGCTCGATCAACCGCTGATGCTGGCCTTGGCCGGTGCCTGCGCCGCCTACGCAGGCGCTCATATCAAGTACACACTGGTGACGCGCGCCAGTTTCAACCAGGGCTTTGCCTTGCAGAAGATTCCGGTGCGCGGCGTGAGAACCCCTTAAGCAAATGGAAATCGCGAAAATTACACGATCATCCTGGACTCGGGGTCTGTCATCGCAGAATCGAGGTCTGTCATCCCGGACTAGATCCGGGATCCAGTGCCACACATACGCTGGATTGCGGGTCAAGCCCGCAATGACAGGTCGTAGGTTCGCAATGACAGGTCGGAAGTGCGCAATGACGAGTCGGAGGTGCGCAATGACGAGTCGGAGGTGCGCAATGACAAGCCAGAGGCTCACCATCCTTTGGCATTCAGAATAACGATTGATAACGAGGACACAAATGAACGCTACAACGAAAGCGGCAATCACTGGCAGTTACTTTGACGCCGCCGCGGAAACCATGCCGCGCGAAGCGCTGGCGGCACTTCAATTCGAGCGTCTGAGAAAGACGCTGCGCAACGCCCACGACAACGTGAGCCTGCACCGAAGACGCCTGGATCAGTCCGGCGTGGTGCCCGAGGAAGTGCGTACGCTTGCCGATCTGCGGCGCATTCCCTTCACCTACAAGACCGACTTGCGGGACACCTATCCATTCGGCATGTTTGCCCGTTCCCGGAAGGACGTCGCACGTATTCATGCGTCCAGTGGCACGACTGGGAAAGCGACCGTTGTTGGCTACACCAAGGAAGATATTGCCACCTGGGCGGAACTGATGGCGCGTTCCCTGCACGCGGCGGGGGCCCGTGCCGGTGATGTCATTCACAACGCCTATGGTTACGGTTTGTTCACCGGCGGTCTGGGCGCCCACTACGGCGCAGAGCGACTTGGCGCGACCGTGGTGCCGATGTCCGGCGGCTCGACCGAGCGTCAGATCGCGCTGATCATGGATCTGGGCGCCACCATCCTGTGCGCCACGCCATCCTATGCACTGGCGATGGCAGAGGTAGCCGAGCAGCAGGGTATCGATTTGCGCAAGAGCCAGCTGCGCGTCGGCGTTTTCGGTGCCGAGCCCTGGAGCAGCGCCATGCGCTCAGAGATCGAAGAGCGTCTGGCGGTCAAGGCGATCGACATTTACGGTTTGTCCGAAATCATGGGCCCCGGCGTCGCCTGTGAATGCACGGCGCAGGCCGGGCTGCACGGTTGGGAAGACCACTTTCTGTTTGAGCTGTTGGACCCCGAAACTCAGGCTCCGGTGAGCGAAGGCGATGCCGGCGAACTGGTCATCACGACGCTGACGAAGCAGGCGCTGCCGATGCTGCGCTACCGCACGCGTGACATCACCCGGCTCACCACCGCACCGTGTGAATGCGGTCGCACCCATGTTCGCATCCTGCGCATCACCGGTCGCAGTGACGACATGCTGATCATCCGGGGTGTCAACGTCTATCCATCGCAGATCGAGTCGGTGCTGGTCGGCCGCCCCATGATTTCACCGCACTACCAACTGGTGGTCGAGCGCCGCGGCACGCTCGATGACGTCACGATCGAGGTCGAAGCGCTGTCTGACGTGGATCAGGAAGCCTTCCCATCGATCTCGCGCGACATCGCGCGCCACATCAAGTCCATGGTCGGTATCACCACCGATGTGGTGGTCAAGCTGCCGGGTGAAATCCCGCGTTCGCAAGGCAAGGCGGTGCGTGTGCGCGACCTGCGTCCCAAGGAGTAGCCGGTGGCCAAGCGAATCGTCAATCTCACGGTCAATGGCCGAGCGCGCGAGGACGCGGTCTCAGACCATACCTTGCTGCTCGATTACTTGCGCGAGCAGCTCGGTCTGACCGGCACCAAACGTGGTTGTGATGGCGGCGAGTGCGGCGCCTGCACCGTGCTGATCGACGGCCAGCCGCAGCTGTCCTGCATCACGCTGGCCAGCCGCTGCGAGGGCCGCAGCATCAGCACCATTGAATCGCTGGCCGAGGACGGGAGACTCAGTGCGCTGCAGAGTGCTTTCCATGAGAAGCTGGGAACCCAGTGCGGCTTTTGCACCCCCGGCATGATCATGGCGGCGCAGGCACTGTTGCTGCGCGAGCCCAGTCCGAGCGAGGACCAGATCCGCGAGGCCTTGTCGGGCAATATCTGCCGCTGCACTGGCTACGTCAAGATCATCGAATCGGTTCAGACGGCAGCTGCCGCGCTGGCCGGTGCCACCGGAGAAGCAGCATAAATACCGTCCTCGATTCCAAAGCTCCGCAGCACGCGATCGGTGTGCGTCAGCCGCTGATCGACGGCATCGAAAAGGTTGCTGGTCAGGCGCTCTACACCGCCGATCTTGCGGCGCGCGAGGCGCTGGTTGGCGCCATCCTGCGCAGCCCGTTGGCACACGCCAGAATTCGCTCAATCGACGTCAGCCGCGCCCAGGCCATGCCGGGCGTGCGTGCCGTCATTACCGGTGATGTTTGCGACCTGCCCTACGGCGTGATCCCGATTGCACAGAACGAGTTTCCACTGGCCCGGGACCGTGTGCGCTACTGCGGCGAACCGGTGGCGGCGGTGGCAGCCGTCGATCACGCGACGGCGCGTGCTGCACTGGCGGCCATCACGCTCGATCTGGAACCGCTGCCAGCGTACTTCGACGCTGCCAGTGCGCGTGCCACCAATGCGTTCCAGCTTCATGACGATCAACCGGGCAATATTGCGCGCGACGTCGACCACACATTCGGCGATGTCGAAGGCGGCTTTAGAGGCGCCGATCTGGTGCTGGAGGAGCGCTTCCATTACGCCGAAGTCACCCATGCCATGATGGAGCCGAATGCTTCGCTGGCGAGCTGGGACGCCGAGCGCGGCCGCCTGACCTTGCACACGGTGTCGCAGGTGCCGTATTACGTGCACCTGATTCTGGCGCAGTGCATGCGGCTCGACGCCTCGCAGATCCGGGTCATCAAGCCCTTCGTCGGTGGCGGCTTCGGGCACCGTACCGAAACCCTCAATTTCGAGATCATTGCCTCCCTGCTGGCACGCGCTGCCAACGGCACCGTCAAGCTGGAGCTGTCACGCGAGGAATCGTTCCTGACGCACCGGGGACGACCCGAGACCGACGTGCGGCTCAAGATCGGACTCTCAAAGAGCGGCGCCATCCAGGCGGTCGATTGCGAGGTGGTGCAGCGCGGCGGCGCGTACGCCGGCTACGGACTGGTCACGATTTTGTATGCCGGTTCGCTGCTGCATGCGATGTACCGTCTGCCGGCCTGCCGCTATTACGGTTTGCGGGTCTACGCCAACACGCCGCCCAACGGCGCCATGCGCGGCCATGGGTCGGTCGATGTAAGGCATGCTTTCGAGTCCATGCTCGACAGCATGGCGCAGACCCTGGGGCTCGATCCGTTTGCGCTGCGCCGCGCCAATCTGCTCAGCATCCCGCACCGGACCATCAACGATCTGCAGGTCAACTCCTGCGGCCTCGCCGAATGCCTGGACACGGTGCAGGCCGCCTCCGGCTGGAACCAACGCCATGCCAACATGCCCAAGGGGCGCGGCCTGGGGCTGGCCTGTTCGCATTACGCCAGTGGCTCGGCCAAGCCGGTGCACTGGAGTGGTGAGCCGCATGCAGTGGTCAACCTCAAACTCGATTTCGATGGCGGCATCACGGTGCTGACCGGCGCTGCCGACATTGGACAGGGTTCTTCCACGCTGCTGGCGCAGACCGTCGCTGAAGTCATGGGCCTGTCGCTCGATCGCCTGCGCGTCATCGCCAACGACAGCGCGGTGACGCCCAAAGACAACGGTTCCTATTCGTCGCGCGTCTCCTTCATGGTGGGCAATGCGGCCATCAATGCCGCCAAGGCCTTGCGCCAGCTCCTGCTGGAGGCCGCAGCGACCAAGTTCGCAGTGCCGCTGGAGCAGGTTGAGTGCCACGGTGAAAGCTATGTCGTCACCGGCAGCGAGAAGGCGCTGAGCTACAAGGATGTCGTGACGCTCGCGCTGCAAGCGGGCGGCACCGTCACGACACGCGGCCACTGGTCGACGCCACGTGACACCCAGGGCGGCAAGTTCCGCGGCGCTGCGGTCGGCACCAGTGCCGGCTATTCCTACGCAGCGCAGGTGGTCGAGGTCGAAGTCGATGAAGACACCGGCATGGTACGGGTGGTCAAGGTCTGGGTCGCGCACGACTGCGGGCGAGCCATCAATCCGCTGGCGGTGGAGGGTCAGGTGCAGGGTTCGGTCTGGATGGGCATGGGACAGGCGCTCTGCGAGGAGACGCAGTACCACCAGGGCTTGCACATGCGCGCCAATTTTCTGGACTACCGGATACCGACGATTGTCGAATCGCCGCCGATCGAAACCTTCATCGTCGAGGCGCCCGACCCGAATGGTCCCTTTGGCGCCAAGGAGGCGGGCGAGGGTTCGCTGTCGGGCTTTCTGCCGGCCCTGACCAATGCGATTGCGCATGCCACCGGCCTGCGTCTGCATGAATTGCCGGCTTCGCCGGACCGCGTGCTGGACGCTTTGGTGGCGCGCAAACGAGCGCAGAAACTCAGCGCCGCCAAGAGTGATGCCTTGAAGAAAGCGCAGGTGTGACGTGGACACCATGACACCTTTTGCCTTGCGTTCGCCAAAGTCCCTGGCCCAGGCGGTCGAAATGCTGGCCGCCGAGCCACGCGCACGAGTCATCGCCGGTGGCACTGATCTGATGCCCAATCTGCGTCGCGGCATCGGCGCGCCCGAGCAGTTGATCGATGTTGGCTCGATTGATGAATTGCAGCAGTTGCGCCGAGATGGCGAGGGCTGGCAGATTGGCGCCGGCGTCACGCTGAGTCGTCTTGCCAGCGATAGTCAGATCGCGTCCGAATTGCCCGTGCTGACGCAGGCTGCCGCGGCGGTGGCCGGGCCCTCGCATCGCTCGGTGGCGACGCTGGGAGGAAACTTGTGCCTGGACACGCGCTGCGTCTTTTACAACCAGAGCGAGTGGTGGCGTCAGTCCAACAACTATTGCCTCAAGTACCGCGGTGACATCTGCCATGTGGCACCGCAGGGTGCACGCTGCCACGCGGCCTGGAGTGGTGATCTGGCGCCTGCCCTGATTGCGCTGGATGCCACAGTGGAGATCGTGCGGCAAGAGGGTTCACGCAATCTGCCGCTGAAAGATTTCTATCAGGATGATGGCGCCCAGCCACTGAAACTGCTGCCTGGAGAAATGCTTGCCAACGTGCGCATTCCACCGCAGCCCGGCGGCATGCGCTCGGGCTACCGCAAGGCCAGGGTACGCGCCGCAGTTGACTTTCCACTGGCCGGCGTCGCTGTGCGCCTGCTGGTCGCCGATGGCGTGCTGACCGATTTGCGTGTGGCCTTGACGGGCACCAACTCGCTGCCCATCTTGCTGCAAGGTACCGAGGCACTCTGCAACAAGGCGTTTAGCACTGAGGCCTTGACTGCCCTGGGAAAACTGGTGCAAAAGCAGGTCAGTCCGATGCGCAGCACGGTGACTGCCTCCAACTACCGGCGTCAGGTTGCATCGGTGCTGGCGCAACGTCTTCTCGCTGAGTTGGCTGGTCTCTGAGACCGGCCAGCGCCGGCGCTTGTTAAGCTATAGCTGAAGAAACTGCTGTATGGAAACCGTTGCCCACCGAAATATTGTCATTCGCGCCCTTGCCCGGGACGACCTGAATGCGGTCGTTGCGATCGATGCCGAGATCGAAGGCCGCTCACGGCGTGACTATGTCGAGCGGCGCCTGGCAGCCGCGCTGCGTGAACCCGCGCTGCATGCACAGTTTGCTGCGATAGAGGGCAATTCCCTGGTCGGTTACGTGCTGGCGCGCACCCTGGTGGGCGAATTCGGTCATGCGCATGCCGGGCTCAGGTTGGAGATTGTCGGCGTCCACCAAAATGCGCGCGGCGTTGGAGTGGGCGCGCAATTGCTGCAGGCCTTGATGACCCATGCGCGCAAACACGACGTGACCGAACTGCACACTTCGGCAGCATGGAACGATCACGACATGTTGCGCTGGTTTGATGCCATGGGATTTGCGCTGGCGACCGATCGCTGGCTCGATCGCCAGGTCGAGGGCGATGCCTACCACGCCGGTCGTGATGAAGCGGTTGGCGCACCCGAGGGCTTCGGTCCGGGCCGTGAGATCGACTACGGGGCACCCGGTGACAATGATTTTGAAAAACTCTCGCGTGACAGCGCCGACGTGCGCTCCATGAAGCTGCAGGATCTGCAGGAAATAGTGCGCATCGACCGCGCCATCACCGGGCGCGATCGCAGCGCCTACATCCAGGGCAAGCTGGCCGAGGCGATGAATGATTCTGCGATCCGTGTCTCGATGACGGCGCGCGCCGATACCGGAGATTTCGGCCGCACGGCATCGGCCGCCGTGATCGATACCATCGGCGTCGATCCGGAGTACCAGCACCGCGGCGTCGGACGCGCCCTGTTGTCGCAGTTGTTTGCCAACCTCAGTGCCTTGCGCGTCGAGCGGGACGAGACCAGCACAGCGCCACGCGATCAGGCGCTGCTTGGTTTTCTGTTTGACGCTGGCTTCAAGCCCTCGCAGCGGCTGGCATTCAGCCGATCAATTTCAGCATGAAATTCCCGATGAATGAATGGACGCATGAAAATTAAGCGAATCAATGCAGACAAGCCGCACCTCTGGAAGACCGACATCGCGGCTTCCGTTGACCAGTTCAACCAGTGGTTCATGCAGTTCGCACCCGATGCGTTTCGCTCGACACGTGTCAAGACGACCGGGCAGGTCAAAGCCGCGCTGCTCTCCACCAACGACTTGCGCAGTATCGACGCCTGCACGCTCAAGGACAATCCGAGCGCACTGTCAACGCTGCGCATGTGCACGGCTCCGCCGCTGGCAGTGGACCGCTTGATTGGCTTGGCCGATGCGAGCAAGAACCTCGTCGGCAGATTGGAAGATGGCAAGCTCCCGATCAAGATGGAAGGCGCCGACTTGAACGCGGAGTTGACCAAACTCTGTCGCATCATCTCAAAACTCCTTGACCGCGATATCTTCCCGTGGCTGATCGCCGAAATAGATCCTACTGATCACGAGCGCGACCGTGCATCAACCATCGTCGCTGACCGCTTGTGCAGTGCTGTGGCAAACCCGATTGTCCGAAACGCCCAGGAGCAGCGGCAACTTAAACTTCTGGGCGATTGGCTGGATGCCCGAGGCTACCGCAAGCAAGGCCATCCGAGTGCGAAGCCGCTGACTGAAATGGAAGCTGCGACGTACACATTCCGCATAAACCTTGTGGTCGGCAAGGCGCTGAAGGTGAACATTCCGGTTGACGTCGTGATTCAGCCAAAGAAGCTTCGCAAGGATCGGCTACCGATCCTGGTCGAAGCCAAGTCGGCGGGTGACTTCACCAACACCAACAAACGGCGCAAAGAAGAAGCTACCAAGATCCACCAACTTCAAGCTGCCTATAGCGAAGCCGTACCATTCGTGCTATTTCTATGCGGCTATTTTGGCAGCGACTATTTGGGCTACGAAGCGGCAGAGGGGATTGATTGGGTCTGGGAGCATCGCATCGACGACCTTGTGAAACTGGGGCTATGAATCGCATGATTGCATACGAGGACGACTTGATTGAATCAAGACGACAGGCAATTCAGACCGAGATCGATACGCGCAAGTCGGCAGTGGAACGCAATCGCCTTGGGCAGTTCGCAACGCCAAATGCCCTCGCTGTCGACATCGCTCGCTACGTCCAATCAGTCATTGGTCAAACTGTTGGTCGTATTCGCTTTGCCGATCCTTCGATCGGTTCGGGCAGCTTCTTTTCCGCTACGCTCAGTGTCTTTGGCTCCAAGCGAATCAGCAGTGCTGTCGGGGTCGAGCTTGATCCTGCATTCGCCGACGCCGCCCGCAGTCTGTGGGCCAATGCGGGGCTTCAGGTTGTGCAGGACGATTTCACACAAGTCGTTGGGAACGGTTCATGCCCGCCCGCGCCTAATGTCATCTTGGCGAACCCGCCCTACGTCCGGCACCATCATATGAACCGAGAGGACAAAGAGCGCCTTCAATCACTTACATTCAAGATGACCGGGGTTAAAGTCAATGGCCTTGCTGGGCTGTACGTCTACTTTCTTTTGCTTGCTACAGCGTGGATGGAAGACGGTGGAATTGCCGCGTGGCTTGTCCCATCGGAGTTTATGGACGTCAACTACGGCATGGCCCTCAAAGGCTTCCTAGCGGATCGCGTAACGCTTATCCGTGCGCATCGATTTGACCCAGACGATGTTCAGTTCGGCGACGCCCTTGTGTCGTCGGTCGTACTGGTTTTCCGCAAGACGCCGCCTACCACGGATCATGTCGCCCTGTTCACGTTCGGTGGCACGCTGGCAGAGCCGCACGCTCGCGACCTCATCCCAAGCCAAAGATTGCGCGATTCTCACAAGTGGACTGCGTACCCGAGTCACGCCAAGAACGACCGACACACGCTTAGCGACGGCAAAGGCCCGACGCTTGGCGACTTCTTCCGCGTCCAGCGCGGCATCGTCACTGGCTGCAACAAGTTCTTCGTGCTTGACCGTGCCGTTGCTGCGAGCCTCGGACTTCCGGACAGGTACCTGCGCCCGATACTTCCTAGTCCGCGACACCTTAAGGATACAAGCATCAACGCCGACGGTGACGGCTACCCCCTCCTTGATCGGCAACTGTGCGTCATCGATTGCAACCTGCCCGAGGCCATGGTCGAGGCCAAGCACCCAGCCCTTTGGGCATACCTGAAGACAGCCGAGTCGCTTGGCATCATGGATGGCTATCTGATCGGCAAACGCAGCCCATGGTACAAGCAGGAACAGAGAGAACCTGCGCAGTTCCTCTGCACATACATGGGCCGTGGCTCTGGCGACAAGCAGCCATTCCGCTTTATCTGGAACCGCTCGAAAGCGATTGGAACTAATCTCTATCTCATGCTCTACCCCCAGAACGGCCTCGATGCGATGCTGCATCGACATCCCGACCGTGCCGAAGCGGTTCACGCGTTGCTCGGTCGAGTCACCGGCCACGAACTCCGAGGCGAGGGCAGGGTTTACGGTGGCGGATTGAACAAGATTGAGCCAAGCGAGCTGGCTCGCATTTCCGCAACATCTTTTGTCGAGCTTTGGCCGGAGATCAGGTCCAATGTGCAGCCGCAAGGGAAACTGTTCAACTAGCAACCTGCGACACTCCGTGGTGTTGCGTGGAAATAATAAGGTGGATTGATGGAGAGTCTTGACATCAGGGTCTTGAGCGATGCGTTGGCTTGGTGTCGCGCCGGTCGCGCTGTCACCCTGATCACGGTGGTGCAAACCTGGGGCAGCGCACCGCGACCCGCGGGTGCGCTGCTGGCCGTGCGCGACGATGGTGTCATCAGCGGCTCGGTCTCGGGTGGCTGTGTCGAGGACGATTTGATTGAGCGCACTCAAGCTGCGCTGCAGAACGGCGCGCTGAATGCGCAGACTGCCAAACCGAGCCTGATCACCTATGGCGTCAGCCAGGAGGAAGCGGCCCGTTTTGGTTTGCCCTGTGGCGGCACTTTGCGGCTGTTGCAGGAACCGCTGCTCGATGCCGGTTGGGTCGAGCAAGTTCTGGCTATGACAGCCAAGCAGCAGTTGGTGCAGCGTCGCGTGACGCTGACCACCGGCGCGGTCGAACTCAGTCCCGCCCTGCGCGGTCAGGCCGCGCAGTTTGACGGTGTGACGCTGAGCACGGTCTTCGGTCCGCACTGGCGTCTGTTGCTGATTGGCGCCGGCCAGTTGTCGCAGGCGGTGGCACAAATCGCGCTGCTGCTCGACTTTGAAGTGCTGGTCTGTGATCCGCGCGAAGAATATGCCGCCACCCTGATCGCCACGCTGCCGGGCATCAAACGCGTGGAGGGCATGCCCGACGATGTGGTACGCGAGCTACGACCAGATGCGCACACGGCAATAGTCGCTTTGACCCACGATCCCAAGCTCGACGATATGGCCTTGCTCGAGGCACTGCACTCGGAGGCTTTCTATGTCGGCGCGCTGGGCTCGCGGCGTAATCAGCAGGCCCGCAAGCTGCGACTGGCCGAACACTTCGAGATCAGCGAGGCAGCTCTGGAGCGCTTGCATGGCCCGGTTGGTTTGGCGCTGGGTGCCAAAACGCCGGCCGAGATTGCAGTCTCCATCATCGCCGAGATCATTCAGGTCAAAAGTCAGGCAGCGGTTGCGCCTGTCGGTGCGTCAGGCTGCGTGCCGCCTTGAATTGGCCGACCGTCATCGTGCTGGCATCGGGGCGCGGCGAGCGCTTTGCTGCATCGGGTGGCACGACCCACAAACTGCAGGCGCGACTGGCTCATAAGACGGTGATAGAGCACACGCTGCATGCGGTCCGCGCCAGTGCCTTGCCCTGGCACCTGGAAGACAGTGGTCAGCCGGGAATGGGCGACTCGATTGCCGCAGCCGTGGCGGCCACCGCAGCGTCCGCCGGTTGGCTGATCCTGCCGGCCGATTTGCCACTGATTCAGGCCGACACCCTGCGCGCCGTGGCGCTGGCCTTGCAGCGACACACTGTGGTGCTTCCAATCTACCGTGGCCAGCGCGGACACCCGGTCGGGTTTTCCGCCAGCTGCCGGCAGGCGCTGCTCGATCTCAAGGGAGATCGGGGCGCAGCAGACATCGTGCGCAGCCACAGCGCGCATCAGTTCAACGTTGACGATCAGGGTTGTGTGACCGACATTGACACGCTGGATGACCTGCATAGCGCCGAGCGCATGTTGCAGTCGGCGGCGTTTACCAGATCAGGGCACGCCGCTTAGTCTGGTGTGGAGCGCTGGACTGGTTGCCAGTCTTGCAATCATGGTGATGTCCTGAAATAGGGCGATGTGGCGATCATTAAGCCTCATTCAGCTTCATGTTATTGCCATTGAGTGAAAATGCAGCGACATTCAGGAAGCTCAGCACCACACCATGAAGAATCCCAAGTGCGGCGTGTCTGAACACACCGTCACACTGCACACCCCGCTGTTGCGCGGCGCACGCCGGCTGCGTATCGCGCTGGTCGGTTTACCGGGTGCCGGCAAGACGACGCTGTTCGACGCAGTGTCGAGCACCGCGCCGCAGACCGGTGCGCTGACTGACAGCCAGCGGGTCTATCGGGCCTGCACGGTGCAGATCGGACTGGACGAAGCCAGTGTCGTGGACCTGCCGAGTCTGAGCTCGGTGCACCATCTGCAACACGATGAACTGAGCGCGCTCAAATACCTGCTTTGGGGCAACGACAGGCCGCCGGTGACAGCGCACGAGAGCGGCGCGCCACCGGCGCCGTTCGAACCGCCGGATCTGATCGTGCAGGTGGTCGATGCCAGCAACCTGCAAAGCCATCTTGAACTCACGCTGGAGCTGAGCCAGCTTGGACGTCCGATGGTGCTGGCGCTGAACCACATGGACGAGGTGCGCCGCAAGGGTCTGCACATCAACATCCTGGCCCTGTCGGGCCAGCTGGGCATGCCGGTGGTGCCTATCGTCGCGCTGATGGGGCAGGGCATCTCCGAGCTCTTCAGCACGGCGGTCAACACCGCACGTCAAGCGATCTGCCCGCTGCCGCAGGCGCCGAGTCGACATATTGCGACCGGACTTGAGCCGCTGAGCAAAGCCTTGGCCCAACCCGAGATCGAGACCGCATTTCGCGTGCCGCACCAACTGCTGCTGCTGCTGTTCGCCTCGGGGCACGGCTATTTCGAGCGCGAGTTGCAGGAACACTTTGCCGCCTTGATGCCGTCACTGCAGGCGCTGCGTGAGACTGCCGGACTGGGTTTGCCGCGTCCGCTGGCAGAAGAGATCCATGCCGACGGGCACCACCGCGCCGCAACGGTCTATGAGGCTGCGTTGCGTCCCGGCCCGGTGCAGCCCGGGCGTGGCTGGCGTTTTTGGCTCGACGAGTTCCTGCTGCATCCGCAGTGGGGCCTGCTTGCCAGCGTGGCGCTTTTTGCCGGCGTATTGTTCGTGGTGTTCGAGGTCAGCGGCTGGATCGACATGCAAACCACGCAGCGCCTGATCGACCTCAGCAGCAGCTGGCAGCCGCAGTCCACCATAGGCGTCGTCGAGCGCGCGATTGTGGACGGCTTCATCGGCCTGATCGGCATCGTCGTGCCCTACATGCTGCCGCTGCTGCTGCTGCTGATCGCGCTCGAAGAGGTCGGCCTGATGCAGCGCATCGCCTTTGTCGTGGATCGGGGCTTTCACAAGATCGGTCTGCACGGCGGTGTTGCCGTGCCCTTCCTGCTCGGTCTGGGCTGCAATGTGCCGGCGATCTCGGCAGTGGCGCGCACATCCAGCGGGCGCGAGCGCGTGATTGCTTCGGTGCTCATCACCTTCGTTCCCTGTTCGGCGCGCTCGGCCATCATTCTGGCGGTGGCCGGCAAGTACCTGGGCGTGATCGGCGTGATCGGCATCTACGCGCTGACGCTGCTGCTGATTGCCGTCATGGGGCGCTTGCTGTCGCGCCAGCAGCGCGAGGTCGGCCCCGGTCAGGTACAGGATATTCCGGCCTTTATGCTGCCCAGCTGGCGCGCCATGCTGCGTGAGACCTGGGCCCGCTCCAGCGACGTGCTGACCATCGTCACGCCCTTGCTAGTCGGCGGCAGCGTGGTGCTGGCGCTGCTGGGCCACTTTGGCGCTGATGCCACCATCAACACCTTGCTGACGCCGCTGACCCTCTGGTGGCTGGGGCTGCCGCTGGTACTGGGCCTGCCGCTGCTGTTTGGCGTGCTGCGCAAAGAGCTCTCGCTGCTGATGATCTTTCAGGCCCTGGGCACGCAGAATATCGACAGCGTGCTAAACCCAGTGCAGATCGTCACCTTGCTGGTGTTTCTGACTTTCTATGTGCCCTGCATCTCGACCTTCGCTGTGATGCACAAGACATTGGGCCGCAAGGAGGCCTGGTTCTCGGTGCTGCTGTCAGTGGTCGTGGCCCTTGTCCTCAGTGCGCTGGTGCGCATGACGCTGCTGCTGGTGCACTTGCTGCTGGGCTGAGGCGCCTCAGCAACACCGGCCTGCGCTAGGCGTGCAGCTTTTCCTGCAGCCAGACTTTGATCAGCGATTGGTACGGAACATCACGCGCATTGGCGGCGTTCTTGATGGCGTCCAGCAGGTGTTGCGGTAGCCGCAGCGAAATCGTCTTGGTGCTTGGCTTCAAGTTTGGCAAGACCACTTTTTTGGCCTGTTTCCAATCCAGATACTCGGCCGAGTCATGCGCCTCCCAGAACGCGCGCTCTTGTGTTTCGCTGGTGAACTTCGGAATGGATTTAGCTTGTTTTGTCATAAATGACTCTCTCCTTTCGGTGCAAATCCCGGGCTGAAATAACACGGATCAAGGTGTTTGACTGGCGCAGCGTAAACGCGATATGCAGTGCCCTGCCTTCGTCTGTTTGGCCCAACGCGTGAAGTCGACTCTCTTGCTGGCTGTGCCAGGCATCGTCAAGCAGCAGCACCGGCGCATTGAAGAAAACTTGTTCTGCTTCAGCCATGGACACACCGTGCTTCTCGTTCTTGCGGGCATTTCCCTCATCCCAGTCAAACCCGGAAATCTTGCTCAGGTTGATCATATTTGTATATTACCATTATGGACGTTCTGGCGTGTACGGCTTGCTGGAATCGGCACTTTCACGCCCGGTCAATATGGTCTTGCGCTCAAGGGTCATCGGTTGAACGCGACGCAGGCTGATGCGACGCTGGCCGTGCTATCGGTTGCTTCGGGCGATTTATCGGAAGCCGGTTTCGCGAGTTGGATCCGGAAAAACATCCAGACCGGCAGGGGATTGGCAAGTTACTGTTCAGGTAACTCTGCAGTGCCAACTGGGAAATGCAGGGGTGGTACGCAACAGCCGCAGAAGACACGTTGCTGCTTTTCAAGCCGCCTCAAAGCAGTCGGAACGTTCGAGCGAACCGCCAGCAGGAAATGTGTTCGACTGAGTGTTGGTTAGACCGCACTCCTGAGTGCTGGACGGTCACGTTCGACGAGTGCGTAATAGTCAGAAATTGGTTGGTCAAATAATGGTTTTGCCATGACGCGAATGGTATTTGTCCTCTGCCCCATCACAATGCCTTCGCGCTTGGCGACCTGGACATAGCCACAGCGCTCCCAAAATGCCTCTGCTCTGGCATTACCTTCGACAACGCCAAGACGCATCCAGCGAGCTCCGCAATGGCTGCACCACTCCTCGACTGACGCATACAGTGCTTTGGCATCCCCCGTCCCGTGTCTGTCAGTTGCCACAATGAACGTGCCAACATGCCAGACGCCTTTGGCGAGAAGGTCCGAGACTACGTTGCCCATGCAAGCCAATTTGCCGTTCGCGTCTTCATAACCAAAGACGTACTTGTGATTAAAGGCCCAGCCAGCCGGCAAATCTCCGTAAATCTCCTCATGAGCTTCGCCTTCCTGCGCGGGGATGCCGTGAACGGTTAGGAAGTACGGCGGATTTGCCTCGAAGAACTTCTGCAGCGCCAGTTCGCCAGCGTTACGGAGATTGACCACTGAGAGATTCTGTATTGGTGACGCTGGAAGGTCCACGGCAGTTCCCATGTGCGGCCTTACGAAAATGTAATCGATACTGCGAGTTTGAACATAGCCTAACAGACTCGGGCTGCGACCGGCCGCTTCCGCTGCACAATCGAATTACGTTTCGCTCCATACCAGTCACTGGAACGTCGGACAGCAACCGGGCCAAGGTAGCACCCGTCGGAAAAAACTTTCCAAATCACCCGACGCAATCGATGCGCTCGACGCCAGCCGTACCCCGCAACGGATTCAGTTGGCCGCAGGTGTTCCGGTTCCAAAAAAGAGCAAAAGCCCCACGATGAACGGCTTGCACATATGCCACATTTCTGTAACTATCGTCGTTAAACAGGTCAAACGCTGCCAGCTGTTCGTTGCTCAGAATTACGGCTAGCCCGGAGAGGCTGAACGTAGCTCATGTCACTGGTCATCACATGCCCAAGGGTAAAAGCCAGAATAAACTGCATCACCGACCAATTAGGGGACAACACTGAGCCCCCCGGGGAATCATCATCGTCGCTGAGGGTTTTGAAATGTTCGCGCATGGCCTGCAATTCCTTAAGCATGCTCCGATGTTCTGCCACATGTCGCTTAAGATCCCCATAGCGGATCCCAGCGAGGAGTCGTTCCTCGTAAAGGAAATGAGTACGAAGAAGCCCAAACAGCCTGTCGGTGGAGATTCGCAGTTCTCCAACCCGTACACCATCGCGCCAACTTTCGTAAATCTCCGCCCCAAATTCATATATTTCCTTATGCTGGGCATCGATTTCAGGATGGCCAACCGAGAGGTGATCTCCCCACTTGATTAGGTGATTGATGGATTGGTCTTGCATCTGGGTTCGACCGACAATTGCTTGGTTGGTACTCGACATGATGGGCTCTCCGAGTTTGAATTTGCGATTCCCAATGTTCTTACCACTGGGGCGTGACCTATGTGCCGTAAGGCCGCAGTCCTGCAATCTTATACCCGGCGCGCTTGACGCCGGGTTACCCTATGGTTGGTTGAGGTGCCACACTGCTGTCGTCACGCCACTGGAAGCAATGACCGGTATCTGGCGGTCAATCTGAACTTCTGTAATTCGGTTTGCGCTGCGGTGTTGCCGCCCATTCTTCCGCAAAGCCGCCATCCCGAATCCCTGGGACAAAATAATGCCAGCTAAAGTTTTTGCGCACCAGTCACCTTTGCAAGTGCCTTGTCAAATGTGGCAAGCGGAAGATGTCCGGCCTTGCGGGCAATTTCAAGCACCAGGCAATCCGAAAAACCCAGAGAGCAAAAGATGCGAAATCCAGGCGCCCTTGGCGACGGCCGCATCCGCCGCGAGCGCCTGTTTGGCGTCGTCACGCGCCAACAGACGCACAAGAACGTTGGTGTCAATCGCGAGCATGTCGCTTTTGCATGCGCTGGCGGATTCCCTGCTTGAGTTCGACCAGCGTCCTGGCGCGCTTCATACCTGGTGGGGCATCTGCAAATAGGGCCTGATGCACATCGTCCGTGCTGTGGCGCTTGGCGCGGCCCACCACGATGCGCTCGCCTTCCTGTGTCCACACAAGTACCGAGCCCGGTATCAGGTGCAGAAATTTGCGCACCGCTGCCGGCACCGAAACCTGGCCTTGCGAGGTGAGTTTTGACTCAGCTTTTTGCATGGCACCATGTTATTACTTTACCGTGGTATTGGATCCAACACCGGGCGCTGCTGCCTGAAACGTGACGGGAGCCTTGACCAGCGCTGCCTGGCAACTTCCGAGGCCGATGACGTTGACCCGAATCAGGGTGCTGGCATCGATGGCGCGCAGGGCGATTTCTCGCGCCTTGTCACGCCAGGTGCCACGGAAATAGTTGCTCAGGAAGGAGCGGCCCATGGGTGCCTCCCCGTTGGCACTGACGTAGAGAAACTCGCGCACTCGCCCGACCGTGTGTTCGCACACGCCGCGAAATGAGTCGGCGGCAACCTTCTTGACCGCGACCACGATCTCGACTTTGTCCGGATCCACTTTGTAGGAGACGCCGACACCTTCGATCGGGGACGGCCAATCCTTGATTCCGCTCAGCGCAACCTCGAGTTTGAAACTGCCGAACTCGACCATGGTCACTTGCGCGGTGCGAAGGTCATCGAGCGGGGTCGCCTGGACAGCGGTGCTGAAAGCGCTGGCCAGGGCCAGCAGCAATAGGGACATTCGGGTTTTCATGGGAGTCATGCAGTTGTCGAAGAAGTGGCGGGCAGTGGTTGGATGCGGGCTTCACGGATGGGCAGGTTGCACAGGGCGGCCATCGAGGCCAGCGCAATGTCCGCGTACCACATCCAGTTGTAGTCACCGCGCAGCGTAATTGCCCAGCCGCCCAGCCAGGCACCGAGAAAACCACCGATCTGATGTGACAGCAAGGTCAGACCGAACAGTGTGGCCAGGTAGCGGTAACCAAAGAGCTTGCCGACCAGTGCAGCGGTCGGCGGCACGGTTGCCAGCCAGGTGAAGCCCAGCCCGGCGGCGAAGATGTAGAAGGTGATGGCCGTCTTCGGTGCCATCAGGTAGACAGCAATCAAGGCCGCGCGTGAACCGTACATCCAGGACAGTACCAGCTTGCTTCTGGCGCGCGAGACCGACCAGCCGGCCGCCAGGCTGCCGAAGATATTGGCCAGACCAATAATGGCCAGCGACCAGCTCGCCACATTGCCGGGCAGGCCGCACAGCGCCACTTCGCCGGGCAGATGGGTGACGAGGAAGGCGATGTGAAAGCCGCAGGTGAAGAAACCGGCGTGCAGCAGCAGGTAGCTGCGGTCTCCAAGCGCATCGCGGATCGCCCGCATCGCGCCGGCGTCGGCAGGCAGGTTGCCGGCCATCGGCGATCTGGGCTGACCTCGCAGCATGCGCGTCAGCGGCAGCGCCGCAAGCGTGATGACGGCCATCGACCACATTGCGCCCATCCAGCCCAGCGAGGCGATCAGCCTTTGCAGCACCGGTGCAAAGACGAACTGGCCAAAAGAGCCGCCGGCGTTGATGATGCCCGAGGCCATGCCACGCTTTTCTGCCGGCAGCCGTTGAGAGGCAGCACCGATCAAGACCGAAAAACTGCAGGCCCCCGAGCCGGCAGCCGAGATCACGCCGATGGCGAGAATCAGGCCCCAGCCCGAACTCATGAAGGGCGTCATGGCGCTGCCGATGGCCAGCACGACCAGACCGGCGGCGAGCACGCGCGCCGGGCCGTAGCGGTCTGCCACAGCGCCGGCAATTGGTTGGACGACGCCCCACATCAGCTGCCCGACGGCCATTGCCAGACTGATGGTGGTGATGCCCAGGCCGGTTGCGGTATTGAGCGGCGACACGAACAGCCCAAGCGACTGGCGTGCTCCCATCGTCACCATCAGGATGGAGGCGGCGACCAGGGTGACGATCCAGTAGTTGGTACTTTGTGCGCGATGGGCTTTGGTGACTGACATTGATTGTTCGCGAAGATTGTTGGACGGCGATGCGCAGATCTACGCTGTAGGCCGCTTCCATTTTCCCACAATGGCGGCCTTTGCCATACCTTGCTGTAGGATGCCTTCTTCATGTTCTCTGAGGGAGGCCCGGGATGACCGACATTCACCGTGATCTGACTCGCACCACGCTGGCGATTCTGTGCATCCTGCTGCTGACCGCTGTGTCACTCTGGGTGTTGCGACCGTTTCTGGCGGCCACGATCTGGGCCACCATGATCGTGGTGGCCACCTGGCCCATGCTCAGGTCGCTGGAGCGACGCCTGGGCAATCGGCGCGCTCTGGCGGTGGCAGCCATGACGCTGGCGATGTTGCTGCTGCTGTTCGTTCCGCTGGGTCTGGCAATAGACACGATTGCCAGTCACACCGAAGACATTGCCGATCTGGCCAGCAAATTGGCAGCCAAAGGCTTGCCACAGCCGCCCGATTGGGTTGGCGCCCTGCCGCTGGTGGGCGACCGGATCGCAAGTTTCTGGCGCGAGCTGGCCGACGCCGGTTCGCAGGGTCTGATCGCGAAACTGAACCCGTATATTGCAGACACCGGCAAATGGCTTTTTGGGCAGGTCGGTGGCCTGGGTTTCATGCTTTTTCAGTTTCTGCTCATCGTGCTGCTGTCTGCCATTCTTTACAGCAACGGGGAAGCAGGGGCAGCCGGCGTGCGGCGCTTTGGCAACCGGCTGGCGGGCCAGCGCGGCGAAGATTCGATCATCCTGGCGGGACAGGCGATCCGCGGTGTGGCGCTGGGGGTGGGCGTGACGGCGATTGTTCAGACCGTGCTCGGAGGCATCGGCCTGGCCATTGCCGGTGTGCCTTTCGCCTCGCTGCTCAGTGCAGTGATGTTCATGTTCTGCCTCGCGCAGTTGGGGCCCGGACTGATTCTGTTTTCGGCCGTTGGCTGGATGTTCTGGACCGGTGACACCGTTTGGGCGTCCTTTCTGCTGGTGTGGAGCCTGATCGTGACCAGTCTGGACAATTTTCTGCGCCCGATGCTGATCAGGAAGGGAGCCGATTTGCCCCTGCTCCTCATCTTTGCCGGCGTCATCGGAGGCATGCTGAACTTCGGCCTGATCGGCATCTTTGTCGGCCCGGTGGTTCTGGCCGTGACCTACACCCTGCTTCAGGACTGGATTGCCGACGGGGTGTCCGGCTAAGGGATATGGTGATTGCATTGGCAACGCCGGTTGCAGTCCACTTGTTTCGCACTTTATCTATATACTTCCTGCGGATCGCCAACGGCCGGCGTGCAACTTGCGCTGGCCGACACTTAAACTACTCACCAGGGAGAACGAAGGTATGAACAGGACTAGACGTTGCACGCTCGGCCTTGCCGCTTTGATCGGATCGATGCTTATCGCAGGCGGCGCCATCGCGCAGGACAAAGTGGTACGCATGGGCAACCAGAAGGTCGGCGCCTATGCGCTTCTGAAAGCGCGCGGCATATTGGAAGATCGACTCAAGCCGCTCGGCTATACGGTGAGCTGGAAGGAGTTTTCGAGTGGGCCGCTGCTTCTCGAAGGGCTCACCGTCGGCGCCGTTGATTTCGGCCATGGCGGTGAGGCGCCGCCGATCTTCGCGCAAGCTGCGGGCGCGGCGTTTCTCTACATTGGTCACGAACCAGCGGCGCCTAAGGGGGAGGCCGTCCTGGTGCCCAAGGACAGCCCGATCAAGACGATCGCCGATCTGAAAGGTAAGAAGATCGCGTTGAACAAGGGCTCGAACGTTCATTACCTGCTGGTGCGCGCGCTCGAAAACGCGGGCCTCAAATACACCGATGTCGATGTCGTGTATTTGTCGCCAGCCGACGGGCGTGCGGCCTTTGACAAGGGCGCCGTCGATGCCTGGGTGATCTGGGAGCCCTACCGCACTGCCGCCGAGATGTCATTGGGCGCACGCACCCTCGCTGACGGCAGCGGCCTTGTTTCCAACCACGAGTTCTTTTTTGTGACCAAGTCCTTTGCCCAGGCGAATCCGAAGGTGATCGACGTCGTGCTCAGCGCCGCGCGTGACGTTTATGCCGAAGCGGCGAAGGACATGGCGGGCACGGCGAAGACATTCAGTGTCGCGGCCGGCTTTCCGGTACCGGTGATGGAAGTCGCGCTTTCGCGCAGGGGTTTTGGGGTTCAGACCATGAGCGATCAAGTCATCGCCGATCAACAGAAGATCGCCGACACTTTCAAGACGCTCGGACTGATCCCGACCGCCATCACCGTTTCCGATGTAGTGCTTAAGCCGTAGCCTGATTTCGCCCTGGGTGAAGCAAGGCTGGCCCGATTCAAGCAGAGATATTGAACACCCGCAGGGCGTTCGCACCTCGAATCGCGTCGCACTGTGCCTGCGGTAATCTGGCCGTGTTGGCAAAGGCGCCTTTGGTATCGTGCACCTGATGCGGCCAGTCGGTGCCCAACATCACATGCTCGGCACCGACAACCGAAATCAGATACTGCAGCGCGCCCAGGTCGTAGGTGATGCTGTCGTAATAGATGTGGCGCAAATAGTCGGTCGGTTTGCGTTTCATCTGGCGCCGTTGCGGGATCTCGACGGCATCGCCTTTTTCAAAGCGTCCGACCAGGTAGGGCAGGGTGCCGCCGCCGTGCGACGCGATGATTTTCAGATTCGGGTACTGATCGAAGAAGCCTTCGAAGATCATGCGCGTGAGGGCCAGTGTGGTGTCGAACATGAAGCCGACCGACCAGCTCAAGTCGAACTTGGTCATGTCCATCAGGTCCACCCCCGGCGGATCGGTCGGATGCACCAGCACCGGCAGGGCGCGCCTGTCGATCTCGGCCCAGATCGGCGCAAACAGCGGATCGGTCAGGCTGCGCCCCGACACATTGGCCAGCACCATGACACCCGACGCTCCGTTTTCGCAGCTGCGGCGCAATTCCTCGATCGCGCGCTGCGGATATTCCCAGGGCAGTGAAGTGAACCAGCGGATGCGATCCGGGTAAGTGGTTTGCGCCTGCGCCATGGTGTCGTTGGACTCCCGCGCGGCGCGGCAGCTGACGTCCTCATTGCCCCAGTAGACGTTGGGGCAGGTCAGCGACACGATCGAGATGTCGATGCCCGCGGCGTCCATGTGTTTGATGCGCAGCTCGTAATCGAAATGACCGCGCTGCGGAATCACCACCGGTGTGTTGCCCCTGAATATTTCCTGCTGTCCGTCGGGGCGGGTCTGGATGTTGTACTGTCCGCCTTCGCTCTTGAGCAATTCAAGCCATTTGGGCGTGAACATGTGGGTGTGGACGTCTATCACTGGCATGAATCATGTCTCCGTTTGTTGCTGCGGCTGATTCTAAGCATGCACTCAATGCGTCAGCACCTGGCCCAGAAATGATTGCAGCCGTGGGCTTTGCGGTCGCTCGAAAAAATCAGCCGGCGCGGCCGACTCGATGATCTGGCCCTGGTCCATGAAGATCACCCGGTCCGCCACGCGGCGCGCAAAACCCATCTCATGGGTGACGATCATCATGGTCATGCCCTCGCCGGCCAGGCCCTCCATGGTCTGTAATACTTCGTTGACCATCTCGGGATCGAGCGAAGCCGTCGGTTCGTCAAACAGCACCACCTGTGGTCGCGTGCACAAGGTGCGTGCAATCGCGACCCGTTGTTGCTGGCCACCCGAAAGCTGCGCCGGATGCTTGTGCGCCTGGTCCGTCAGGCCGACGCGCTCCAGGTAGTGATGGGCGCGCTCCAGCGCCTCGTGCCGGCTCACGCCAGTGCCCCAGACCGGGCCGACGGTGAGGTTTTGCAGCACCGTCATGTGGGGAAACAGATTGAACTGCTGGAACACCATGCCGACGCGCCGGTTCACCGCCAGCCGGGCGGCGCGCGTGATTTCATTGGCGTCCACTTGCACACCGCACACCTGCAGCCGCCCTTGCTGAAACGGCTCCAGCAAGTTCACCGTGCGCACCAGCGTCGACTTGCCCGAGCCCGACGGGCCGCAGATCACGATGCGTTCGCCGCGCGCCACCTGCAACTCGATGTCGCGCAGCGCATGGTAGGCGCCGTACCACTTGTTGATGCCGTCCATCTGCACCGCGATGCGGTCCGATTGGGCTGGGGTCAAGGGCATTGTTGTCATCGCGGGTTCAAGCAGATTCAATGCCGGGTTTCGAGCCGCCGGCTGTAACGCGACAGAGCGTAGCAGACCGCCAGATAGACCAGTGCCAGAAACACCTGGCCCGAGGTCAGGATGTTGGACTCGCCCACCCAGTCGGGTGACTTGGCGCCGGTCTCCACCGCGCCCAGCAGGTCGTTGACGCCGATCACCGAGAGCAGCGTGGTTTCCTTGATCACGGCGATCATGATGTTGACCAGCGCCGGCACCACCGCCGTCAGCGCCTGCGGCAGCACGATCAGGCGCAGTGCGGCAAAGTCGCTCAGGCCGACCGTGGTGGCAGCCTCGAACTGGCCGCGCCCGACCGACTGCAGGCCGCCGCGAAAGACCTCGGCCGCCATCGCGGCATTGAAAAGTGCAAAGGCGATCACGGCGCGCGCAAAGAGGTCGATGTGCCAACCGCTCGGCAAAAACATCGGCAGCAGCGTGGCGGCGATGAACAGCACGGCCAGCAGGGGGATGGCGCGCATGCTCTCGACAAAGGCGGTGCACAGCCAGCGCAGCACCGGCAGCCGGGAGCGGCGCCCGAGCGCCAGCAGCAGACCGATCGGCAAGGCGGTGGCAAAGGTGGTGAGCGTGACGACCAGCGTCAGCAGCAGTCCGCCCCAGCGCGTCGGCGCCACGGCGCTCAGCGGACCGCCGCCCTGCAGCAGAAGAAAGAAGGCCACGGGCAGCAGCATGAAACCGAGCAGCACGCGCTGCATGCTGGCCTGGCGGTGGCGGCGCACGACCCAGGTCCAGAACGCGACGAAGGCGGCAAAGCAGGTCCAGGCGCGCCAGAGTTGATCGGACGGGTAGTCGCCCACCAGCCACGGCTTCCAGCGGGCCACGATGAAGGCCCAGCAGGCACCGGTGTCGCCCTGGCAGGCCTGGCTGTTGCTGCCGCTCCAGTGCGCATGCAACACGGCCCAGGCAAAGAAGTGCCAGATCGAGACGATCAAGATCAGCAGCAGCAGCAAGGACAGCACACTCATCGCTGGCGTCGGCAACCAGTCGCCGCGCCAGCGAACGAGCGCCTGGGTCTGGACCACCGGCACGGCGCGCGGATCGATCAAGCTCTGGCGCACAAAGCGGTTCATGCTAGCGGCCATCGTGCTTGAGCAGGCGGCGATTGGCCAGGTTCACCAGCAGGGCGATGCCCAGGTTGATGGCAGCGTACAACAGCACCACCAGCGTCATCGCCTCCAGCGCCTGACTGGTCTGGCTCAGCACCGTGCCGCCGACGATCTGCATGATGTCCGGGTAACCGATGGCGGCCGCCAGCGCTGACGCCTTGGCCAGCGTCTGGTACTGCCCGGCGGCTGGTGGCAGCGCCACCCGCAGCGCCTGCGGCAAAGTGATCAGCAAGGCAGCGCGAACGCCGCTCAGACCGACGGTGGCGGCGGCCTCCGTCTGCCCACGTGGCACCGACAAGATGCCGGCGCGGAAGATCTCGGCCAGAAAGGTGCTGTTGTAGATCGACAGTCCGAGCGTGAGTGCCATCAGCTCGGGCAACAGCGCCAAGCCGCCGCTGACGTTGAAGCCTTCTGCACGTGGCAGGTCCAGCGCGAAGTGCTGCGGCAGCAGACCCTGCAGCGTGATCTCAAGGCGTGGCAGGAACAAGCCGCGATTGTTCAGGAGTACCGGGCCGAGCTGAAGACTGTCGGCAACGCCAGGCAGCAAGGCCATGGCGGAGAAGTACCAGAAGAAGATTTGCAGCAGCAGGGGGATGTTGCGAAAGACCTCGACGTAAGCCGTCGAAGCGCCGCGAATCAGCGGCTGCGAAGTCAGCCGACCGAAGGCAATGCCCAGTGCGATCAGGGTGCCGATCACACTGGCCAGCGCGATCACCAGCAGCGAGTTGAGCGTGGCCACGATCACCGCGTCGAGGTAGGAGGACGCCGGGCTGAAGGCAATCAGGGCCTGCGCGATCTCGAAGCCGGCTTCGGCGTGCAGGAAGCCATAGCCGGCCGAGACGCCCAGCGCCCGCAGATTGCCCAGGAAATTTGACACCCCGCGCCAGACCACCCAGAGCACGATTGCCAGCAGCGCCACCTGGACCAGATGGTCGCGCAGGCGTTCCCGCAGAACGGCCCGCAAAGATCAGCGCACCGGAATCGACATCATCAGGCCGCCATTGGCGACCAGCGCATTGCGGCCGCGCTCCAGACGCAGCGCTGTCTTGGGGCCGACATTGCGCTCCCAAATATCGCCATAGTTGCCGACCGCCTTGATCGCCTTGTAGGCCCAGTCGTTGGCGACACCGAGCTTGACGCCGAAGTCGCCGGTGACGCCCAGCAGGCGCTGCACGTCAGGGCTTTGCGAGTTGCGCTGCGCGTCCACATTGGCCTGGGTCACATCGAGTTCTTCGGCCGCCACCAGCGCGTTCAGGGCGAAGCGCACCAGCGCTTCCCAGCGCGGCTGGCCCTGCGCCACCAGCGGGCCGATCGGCTCATTGGACACGGTCTCGGCCAGCACCTTGAAATCATCCTGGTTCGGCAGCTTGGCCAGACGCGCGGCCAGGCCCGAGCGGTCGTTGATGGCGGCGTCGCAGCGCTTGCCGACAAAGGCGTCCCAGGCCTGCTCTTGCGAGGCGAAGGTGACGATCTTGTATTTGAGCTTGTGGGCGCGGAAGTAGTCGGCGACGATCAACTCCGAAGTGCTGCCCTGCGCCGTGCAAATGGTGGCGTTGTTAAGGTCGGCGATCTTGTTGGCCTTGGATTTCTTGGTCACGATGAAACCCTGGCCGTCGAAGAACATTGTCTTGGCCGATTTGAGGCCGCCGACATCGCGGCTCTGGGTCCAGGTGAAGCGGTGTGTCAGCACATCGACGGCGCCGGTCGGCAGTCCTGCGAAGGCGGTCTTCAGGTCCATCGGGACCAGCTGGATCTTGCTTTCGTCGCCGAGTGTGGCGGCCGCGATGGCCTTGCACAGGTCGACGTCGAAGCCCTCGCGCTTGCCGGCGTTGTTCTCGGCCGAGAAGCCGGGCGCGGCCAGCGTCACGCCGCACTTGACGACGCCGTTGGCCTTGACGTCGTCCAGCACATCGGCGCGCGCGCCGGCGGCCAGCGCCGCCAGGGCGGCGAGCCCGAGCAGGGTCTTGCCAGTTTTCGAGAAGGTGTGTTGCATGCTCATGGAGGTCTCCGGCTAACGGGTGGTAGGGTTTGATGGCCGCTGGCAGTGTCGCCGCTGCGCCGCCAATTATGCGTCAGGGCCGCCGCAGCTCAGAGCCGCCTGGCGTAGGCTTCAAACTGAGCCAACGGCAGTGGTCGGCTGAACAGATAGCCCTGGTAGTTGAGGCAACCCAGTCGGGCAAGCAGTTCGCGCTGGGCCTCGGTCTCAACACCTTCGGCAATCACCCTCAGACCCATGCTGTCGGCCAGCGCGATCACCATCTTGGAGATGGCTGCATCGTCCGCATCGGTCAGGATGTCGCGCACGAAGCCCTGGTCGATCTTGAGCTGATCCAGCGGCAGGCGCTTGAGGTAGGCCAGTGACGAATAGCCGGTGCCAAAGTCATCGAGCGAGAAGCGGATGCCGCGCGCCTGCAAGGCCTTCATCTTGGCGATCACTTCCTCGACCTGCGCCACCAGCATGGTCTCGGTCAGTTCGAGCTCAAGCCGATGCGGATCGGCCCCCGTGCTTTGCAAATGCGCCAGCACCTGTTCAACAAAATCGGCCTGATGAAACTGTCGGGCGCTGACGTTCACCGCGATCGTCAACTCGGCAAAGGCGCTCTGACCGGCCCAGCTGGCAAGCTGTTTGCAAGCGGTCTCAAGCACCCAGTTGCCGATCGGCAGGATCAGGCCGGTCTCTTCGGCCAGCGCAATGAATTCGGCCGGTGGCACCAGGCCGCGCAGCGGGTGCTGCCAGCGCAGCAGCGCCTCGACGCCGGTGATGTGGCCCTGGTCATTCAGTTGCGGCTGGTAGTAAAGCTCGAACTGCTGCTTCTGGATTGCCTCGCGCAAAGCGGCCTCCAGTGCCAGGCGCGCGCTGACCAGGGCCTGCATCTGGGGCTCGAAGAAGCGCAGTGTGTTGCGCCCGGCGGCCTTGGCCTGGTACATCGCCAACTCGGCGCGCTTCAAGGGCTCAGCAACGTTCTCGTGCGCCAGACCGAATAGCGAGATGCCGATGCTGGCGCTGCAGGAAACTTCCACCTGTTCGATCCGGTAAGGCTGCCTGAGCGCTTCAAGAATCTTGCCGGCCACGGTCTGGGTCTGCTTGATCGCCTCCAGTGGGTCCGGGTTCAAATGTGTCAGCAGCAGCACAAATTCGTCAGCGCCGAGCCGGGCCACGGTGTCGCCTTCGCGCACGCAGTCCCTCAGCCGCTTGGCCGCACTTTGCAGCACCAGATCGCCGTTCTCGTGACCGAGCGTGTCGTTGATGTTCTTGAAGTTGTCCAGATCGACCAGCAGCGCAGCGTTCTGGTGCCGGCGCTGCTCATCGGGGGCCATCGCCTGATCCATACGCACCGTCAGAAGCGTGCGGTTGGGCAGGCCGGTCACCTGGTCGGTAAAGGCCAGATTCTGGATCTGTTCCTCGGCCGCCTTGTAGGAAGAGACATCGGTGAAGGCGCCGACGAAATGCGTCGTCAGGCCGACGTCGTTCCTGACCGAGCTGATGCTCAGGCTCTGCGGATAGATGGTGCCGTTCTTGCGCCGGTTCCGGATTTCACCCTGCCAGGCGCCGCTGCGATTGATGCTGTCCCACATGGCGGTGTAAAAAGCGCCGTCGTGCTGACCTGAACTGAGCAGTCGGGGCGTCTGGCCGATCGCCTCTTGCGCGCTGTAGCCGGTAATTTCGCTGAACATCTTGTTGACGCGAAGAATCGTCTTCTTTGCGTCGGTGATGTACATGCCCTGCTGTGACTCGAACGCGATGGCGGCAATGCGCTGCGCTTCCTGGGCGGCCACGCGCTCTTTCAATTCGGCTTGCAGCTGTGAATAGAGCCGCGCATTCTGCTCCGCCGACGCAATGTGCAGCGCCAGCGCCTCCAGCATCTGCAACTGGTCCTGGTCAAAGGCATTGCGGTGGTAGCTCATGACCTGCACCACGCCAGTGACTGTGTTGCCAACCTTGAGCGGAACGATCAGTGCCGACTGGACGACATCCTCCTCGTCTTCGACCTGCGCCACGACTTCATGCGTCTGGTCATGGACCAAATAACTGGTCTGCGCGGTCTTGACCCGGGTCTGATAGTCATTGAGCAGCAGCGCTTTGCCGCTGCGGATGACCAGGCTTTGCGTGCCCTTGCCTTCGTCCTCGAGCGGAATTGACGGGAAAGTGTTGACATCCAGGGCCTTCCCGTCCATCACATAGGCGCGGCAACTGATCAATTGGGTCGCCGGGTCGAACGCCGATATCGAAAAGTTGCTTTCCGGCGCAATGACCGAGGTGAATTCATTGACCGCCAGGTAGATTTCGTGCAGGTCGAGCGTGCGATTCAAACGCTGGCCGGCGTCATAGAGCAGGCGAAGCTGCTCGCTTTTCGTGCGGACCAGGGTTTCGTTCTGCTTGTTTTCGGTGATGTCGACGTTGATACCGTACAGGCTTACCGGCTTGCGCTGCCCGTCATATTGCGCGCGCCCCTTGCTCAGCAGCCAGCGGATCTCGCCCGAGGGTTGCCGAAATCTGAACTCGACCTCGAACGGCTCGCCACGCGCAATCCGGCTGTCCCACTGGGCGTCGATCCCGACCAGGTCCTCGGGCTCGACATGCGAACGCCATTGCGCGGTGTCCTCAAGCGTGCCCGGCTCGAACCCGTACAGTCTTACGCACTCGTCAGACCACCAGCACTTGCCGGTTTCCAGATCCCAGGCCCAGACGCCGACATGCGCGCCTTCCTGCGCCATGCGCGAGCGCTGCTCGCTGGCGCGCAGGCTGGCCTCGGTCTCCTTGAGTGCTGCTTCGCGCTGCTTGAGCTCGGCCAGCATGCGGTTGAAGGATTCGATCAGCAGGCCGACTTCGTCGGACTTCGTGACCGGCAGCGCCTGCGACAGTTGCCAGCTATCGGTCATTGCCGTCAGCGCCCTCGCAGTACCCTGCAGCGGCGCCAGTTGGTGACGCAGCAGCAGCCAGATCAGGCCGCCCATCAGCACGCTTAGAACGGTGGCCGACATCAGCATGCGTTCATAGGCGCGGTCGATGTGCGAGAACGCCTCGGTAGTGGGCAGGTAAACCGCCACGTACCAATCGGTGGTGGCGACCTGCTTGACTGCCGCCAGAATTTCCTTGCCCAAGGGATCGATAAAGATTGACGCACCTTCGGCGCCATCGATGTAACGGTCTATCTGCGGGCTGACGCCGGGCGCGGGCAGAAGTTCGAGCACGTGCTTCCTCTGCGAGGCCGTCACGATCATTCGCGATTGCCGCGCCACCAGCAGATAGCCGCCGCTCGCACCATAGCCAGTGCCGGCCAGATGGTCCAGAAAATTGGGCTGGGCCAGGTCGATGGTGCCGAACACCACGCCCGTCACCCGGGCCTGCGCATCGCGTATCGGCACCACAATGCTGAACTCGGGCGTTTTCAGCTTTTTGCTGGCGTGGGGCTGGCTGATCCTGGGTACGCCTTGCTTGAGTGCACCGGCAACGTACTCACGGTCCATGTAGTTGAGGCCCACGCGACCGCCCGACAGCGGCACCGAGGCGATCACCGTGGCGTCAGCTTGCGTCACGCTATAGCCGCCATTGAACAGCAGCGCGAGCAGCTGACGTTGTTCCAGATGGGCCTGCAAGGCCTTCGGGTCGCCCAGCAGGGTCGGGCTGATCTCTGCGGCGATGGCCTCCAGTGCGCGGGTGCGGAATTTGATTTCGTCGCCGATCTCGTCGGCCAGCAGCGCCGCCGTTGACACCTGTTGCTGGGCAGTCACTTGTTGTGAATTGATGCGCGCCATGTGCAGCGCGAAGAAGGCGAGCGACCAGACGCCGATCAGAAAGATCAGCAGCGCAAGCAAGGTCACCCGATTCTTGATCGAGTTCTTGAGAAGGGCGTTCAGGTTCATGGCGAAACCCGCCGAACGCTTGCCCAATTGGGAAGCATTCGACGGTCCGTGCACTCTATCACCGGCTCGCGTTGGCAGTGACTTTCGTTGGACGCTGTTTGATTTATATCAGCTATTTTCGAAATCGGTGTAGATTGTTGTTCAAGTTGCTCCAGTGCCTCCGGGGCGAACACGACGAATTAACGCATCACGCTTTTGCCGTGGCCTTTTGGTGCTGGGCAGCCAAGCGTGAGCGTGCCTGATCTATGGAGACGGCGCGCGCCGGGTTTGCCTTCAGCGCGTCATAGGCTGGCCCCACTTGCTGAAGCAACCAGTTTTCCACTGCGCGGTCGCGTATTCACCGCCCGCCACCTTGGTCTTGACCACATTCGCCATCTCAGTGTGTAGCGCATGAAGCCGACCCGTCAACAGTCGGTTTGCGTGTAATTGATTTTGGGTCATGTCCGCAATGACAAATCTTTTGTCGCGCCAAACAACTGATCCCGTAAAGCGAGCGCGCCATGGAGTGGCTAGAGCATGCAGACCATCGGTCGGGACGCGGGACGACTGCAAAGATCGGTCCGCAGCACTGATTCTTTCAGCCTGGGTCACGGAATCCAGTTTTTGACTCCGAAAAGGTATACCCTCGGCGTCAACACCAAGACGGGATGAAGGACCTGAGATGAAAACCGGCAACAGGAGCGCAGCACAAGGGCAACCTGTGACCGGACCCACTCCGGGGGGGGGGGGGGGATGAAGGCCCCGGTCGTGCTTAGCTCCGATGCACTGCGCCGTCGCGCTGAGGCGATTGCGCAGAACTATGAGTCTGGCGCATCAAAGGACGACCAGCTTCTATCATCCGAAGTATTACAAAAGACACTCTACGAACTTCGGGTACACCAGATCGAGCTGGAAATGCAGAACGAGGAGCTGCGCCAGGCGCAGCTGAGCCTGGACGCCGAGCGCGAGCGCTACTTTGACCTCTACGACCTAGCCCCGGTCGGCTATTGCACGCTCAGCGCACAGGGCTTTATTCTGGAGGCCAACCTGACCGCCTCCACCCTGCTCGGCAAAGCGCGTCGCTCGCTGGTCAAAGAGCCATTCAGCCAGTTCGTCCATCAAGTCGACAAGGACCATTACTACCTGATCCGCAAGCGGCTGGTGGAAACCGGGCAGACCCAGAGCAGCGAGCTGCAACTGGCGCCGGTGGGCGGTCAACCCTTCTGGGCCAGCCTGGTTGCCAGTGTCGTGCAGAACGATGAATCCGTGACCGTGATATGCATCGTGCTGAGCGACATCAGCGAGCGCAAGCGGGCCGATGCCGCGCATCAGGTCGCACTCGATCTGATGCGCAACATCGCCAGTCGCGTGCCCGGCGTGGTGTACCAGTATCTCTTGCGTGTCGACGGCAGTTCCTGCTTTCCATTCGCGAGCGACGCCATCCGTGACATCTACCGGGTGAGCCCCGAGGACGTGCGCGAAGACGCCAGCAAGGTATTTGCCGCGCTTCATCCGGACGACTTTGATGCCGTGGTCGCCTCGATTCAGGCCTCGGCACGCGATTTGACGCCGTGGCTGCACGAATATCGGGTCAGGTTTGCCGATGGCACGGTCAACTGGCTGCTCGGCAACGCCACGCCGCAGCGCCAAAGCGACGGTGGCGTGCTCTGGCATGGCTTCATCACCAACATCAACGATCGCAAGCAAGTTGAACTTGACTTGAAGCAGACCGCGCAGCGGCTGAGCATCAGCGAAAAGCAAATGGTGATCGCACAGAGAATCAGCGGCACCGGTTCCTGGACCTACAACCTGGCAAGCGACAGCATCTGGGGTTCGGCCGAGGGTCTGCGCATTTTCGGCTACCCGGCGCTGGCGCGCGATTTTCCAATCGCTGAAATTGAAGCCTGCATCCCGGAGCGCGAGCGCGTGCACCAGGCGCTGGTCGAGCTGATCAGTGAGGGTCGCGAGTACGACCTGGAGTTCACCCTCAACCCGGCCGACGGCTCGGACATCAGAATCGTTCATTCGATCGCCATGCTGGAGACCGATGCGCAGGGAGCTGCGTCGATGGTTCTGGGTTTTGTGCAGGACATCACCAAAGCCAAAGTCCTCGAGGAACAGGTGCGGCAACTGGCTTTTTATGACCCGCTGACAGCACTGCCCAATCGCCGCTTGCTGCTCGACCGTATGGGTCAGGTGGTGCAGGCCGCGCAACGCAGCTCCTGTTACGGCGCGCTGATGTTCATGGATCTGGATAATTTCAAGCCGCTCAATGACCGGCACGGGCACGCGGCCGGCGACCTGCTGTTGATCGAGGTGGCGCGTCGGCTCCACAAATGTGTGCGTGCCGTGGACACCGTGGCGCGCATCGGTGGTGATGAATTTGTGGTGTTGATGGGAGGCTTGACCAGCCATCAGGCCGAGTCCATCGAGCAGACCAAGAAGCTGGCTGAAAAAATCCGCATTGCACTGGCCGAGCCCTATCTGCTGTCAGACCCGAACACGCCTGAAACCCTTGAGCACAACTGCAGCGCCAGCATCGGCGTGGTGCTGTTCGCCAAGCAGCACCAAAGCCTGGAGGGCCTCTTGAAGTGGGCCGACGCCGCGATGTACCGCTCCAAAGAAGACGGGCGCAACCGCGTCACGTTCATGATCGAAAGACGCACTCAGCAGCGTCCGCTAACCGGTAAATAGACCCTTATGAGCAAGAACACCTCACCCAAGCCCAAGCCCGTCCGGCGCGTTGCCAAAGCCTCGGTGCCGGTGCCTGCTGCCGCAACGACAACGCCGGCACCAGAACCAGTACCAGCACCGACAGGCAGAGTGCCAGAGCCTGCCAGCTTCCCGATTGTCGGCATTGGCGCCTCGGCCGGTGGTCTGGCCGCGTTCGAGGCCTTCTTCTCGGGCATGCCGAGCGACGTTGAGCCGGGTATGGCCTTTGTGCTGGTGCAGCACCTGGCGCCCGACCACAAAAGCATTCTGGTCGAGCTGATCCGGCGCTACACCCGCATGCAGGTGTTCGAGGTCAGCGACGGCATGAGGGTGCAAATCAACTGCACCTACATCATTCCGCCCAATTGCGACATGGCGTTCTTGAATGGCTCGCTGCAATTGCTGGAGCCCTCGTCGCCGCGCGGCCAGCGCTTGCCGATTGACTTTTTCTTTCGCTCGCTGGCACAAGACCAGCACGAACGCGCCATTGGCATCGTGCTCTCGGGCACCGGCAGCGACGGCACCATGGGACTGCGTGCCATCAAGGGCGAGGGCGGCATGGCAATGGTGCAAACGCCCGACTCGTGCGAATACGACGGCATGCCCAAGAGCGCGGTTGCCACCGGCCTGGTGGACTTTGAGCTGCCTGCCAAGAGCATGGCGGCTGAACAGATGCGCTATGCGGTTCATGCTTTCGGCAAACCACACGAGCCCGACAGCGTGGCGGCGCCCAAGACCGAGAGCGCCTTCAAAAAGGTCTTCGTCCTGCTGCGTGCTCTGACCGGGCACGATTTTTCTAACTACAAGCCCAGCACCATCCACCGCCGCGTCGAGCGGCGCATGGCGGTCAATCAGATCGAGTCGCTGGAAGGCTATGTCAAGTTCCTGCAGCAGGCGCCAAGCGAGGTCGAGGCGCTGTTTCGCGACCTGCTGATTGGCGTCACCAACTTCTTTCGCGATCCCGAGGCCTTTGCCGCGCTGGAAGAAGAGGCCATCCCCAAGCTCTTCGAGAATAAAGAGCCCGGCGCCCTGATCCGGGTCTGGTGCCCAGGCTGCTCCACTGGCGAAGAGGCTTACTCGATTGCCATTTTGTTGCATGAACGTCTGGAAGTCTTGAAACAGGGCAACACGGTGCAAGTCTTTGCCACCGACATTGACAGCCGCGCCATCGTCACCGCTCGCGCCGGCTTGTACCCGGCCAGCATTGCGCTGGACATCACGCCGGCGCGGCTGGCGCGCTTCTTTACTGCCGAGCCGAAGGGCGGCGGCTACCGCATTCACAAGAGCATTCGCGACATGCTGGTGTTTTCCGAGCAGAACGTGATCAAGGACCCGCCGTTCTCCAAGCTCGACCTGATCAGTTGCCGCAACCTGCTGATCTACCTGGGCGCGGAGTTGCAGAAGAAGCTCATTCCCCTGTTCCACTATGCGCTGAACCCGTTCGGTTTTCTGTTTCTGGGCACCTCCGAGACCACCGGTGAATTCAACGACCTGTTCTCCTCATTTAACCGCAAGGCCAAGCTCTACCTGCGCAAGACGGAGCCGGTCAGCCTGCAGCGCCTGGCGCTGGGCCGCTTTATACCGCCCATCACCGCAGCCGATGGCCTGCCGCTGGCAAACCGACCGAAGAATGACGGCAGCAAAAGGCCGCCGCTGCGCGAACTGACCGAGCAGGCCATGCTGCAGCAGCTCGCTGGCGCTGGCGTACTGGTCAACGAGAAGGGCGACATCCTTTACCTGCACGGGCGCAGCGGCATGTACCTGGAGCCCGCCGCAGGCGAGGCAGGTGTCAACAACATCCTGAAGATGGCGCGCGAAGGGCTGCGCAAGGCGCTGACCATCAGCCTGCACCAGGCGGCCGGTCTGCAACAGACCATGCGAGTGCAACGGCTTCGCGTCAAGACCAATGGGCACTACACGCTGGTGAACCTGAGCGTGAGCCTGGTCAGAGCCGACCTTGGCGCAGCGAGTGAGCCGGCGCTTTACCTGGTGTTGCTCGACGAGGTGTCGGAGCCGGTCCTTGAGCAGCCTGCCACGCCAGTGCCAGCGACGGCTGCACTGGCGACCGCTGCCGAAGCTCCGGCTGCGGCCGACCAGAACCTCAAGCAGGAGCTGGCGGCCAAGGACGAATACCTGCAAAGCACGATCGAAGAACTGGAGACCTCGACCGAAGAGCTTAAATCGTCGAACGAAGAAATGCAGTCGGTCAACGAAGAGTTGCAATCCACCAACGAGGAGCTGGAGACGTCCAAGGAAGAGCTGCAATCGGTCAACGAGGAACTGGCCACCGTCAATGCCGAGTTGCAAACCAAGGTGCTGGACCTCTCACGGGCCAACAACGACATGAACAACCTCTTGTCGGGCACCGGCATCGGCACCGTCTTTGTTGACCACCAGTTGCGCCTTCTGAGGTTCACGCCGGCGGCCTCCACCATCATCAACCTGATTGCCACCGATGTCGGGCGTCCGATCGGCCACATTCTGGCCAACCTCAAAGGCTACGACCGTCTGGTGGCCGACACGCGCGCCGTGCTCGACACGCTGGTGCCCAAGGCGGTGGAAGTGCATACCACCGAGGGCCACTGGTACACGCTGCGCATCCAGCCCTACCGCACCACCGACAACGTGATTGAGGGCGCGGTGATCTCGTTCATCGACATCGCCGAGATTGTGCAAGTACGTGAAGCGCTGGCCAAGGCCAACGACCTGCTGCGCCTGGCGGTGGTGCTGCGCGACGCGCATGACGCCATCACGGTGCAGGACCTGACGGGCCGCATCATCGCCTGGAACCCGGGTGCGGTGCGGCTCTATGGCTGGAGCGAAACCGAGGCGCTCAAGATGAACGTCAAGGAGCGCATCCCCGAGGGTCTGCGTGAGGGTGCTCTGAACAAGCTGACCCAGCTCAGCCAGGCCAGGATTTTGCAGCCCTACACAACGCAGCGCCTGGCCAAAGATGGCAGTGTGATGCAGGTCTCCATCATCTCGACCGCCCTGCTCGATGCGGCCGGGAAGATGTATGCGATTGCGACGACGGAGAGACCGATAGAGACAAGCGGGGTGGCACTGGATCCCGGATCAGGTCCGGGATGACAAGTGATTTGTCATTGCCTGCCTCTGATTGTCATTGCGGGCCTCTGGTTGTCATTGTGGGTCTCTGGTTGTCATTGCCTGCCTCTGATTGTCATTGCGGGCCTCTGGTTGTCATTGCCTGCCTCTGATTGTCATTGCGGGCTTGACCCGCAATCCAGTCGTGGCGTGGCACTGGATCCCGGATCGAGTCCGGGATGACGTTGACGGAGTCCGGGATGACAACTCCTATGTCCGGGATGACACCGCCCTTGTCATTGCCGGCCCTATTTGTCATTGCGGGCAGCGCCTGTCCTGAACTTGATTCAGGAACCCGCAATCCAGTGCATGCGTGGCGGCTTAAAGCAGGCTGTCATAAAGGTCATGCCAGTCCGGATTGGTCCTCTCCAGCAGCGCCAGCTTCCACTCGCGTTTCCAGTTTTTGAGCTGCTTTTCTCTTGCGATGGCGGCTTCGATGGAAGGGGTGGATTCGAACCAGACCAGCGTGTGCACGCCGTACTTCTTGGTAAAGCCCTCGGCCAGGCTGTTCTTGTGCTCGTAAACGCGGCGGACGAGGTCATTGGTGACGCCCACATACAAGGTGCCATTCTTGCAGCTCGCCATGATGTAGACGAAGTAGTCCATGCCGATGATTGTGGCGCCGTTTGCATGAGGTCTGGCGCGATTGTGGCGCCGTTTGGTGAACCGCGCCGCTGGCATGGCGCCGTTTGACGCAACCCTGCCCAACGTCGCTGTCATTGCGGGTTGTCGTTGTCATTTCAGGTTGTCGATGTCATTGCGGGTTGTCGATGTCATTGCGGGTTGTCGATGTCATTGCGGGTTGTCGATGTCATTGCGGGTTGTCGTTGTCATTGCGGGTTGTCGTTGTCATTGCGGGTTGTCGTTGTCATTGCGGGCCTGACCCGCAATCCAGTGTTCGCGTGGCACTGGATCCCGGATCAGGTCCGGGATGACAACTTTCGGGTCCGAGATGACAACTTCTTGCTTCGGAATGAAAAAACAAATGAGAGTATCCTTCTGGGTCACGGCAATCTGTTTGAAGCCAATAGGTTGAATGGCCTGAGGGAGCGTATCCGCGAGGCCATTGAGCTCTGTCTTGACGTTGACGGTGACGCTGTACAAACTCGACATTGAACGTGCGTGCCAAACCTCCCCCCAACGTGCCAGCGTCGCTTGCGCTGACGCCGGCTTTGCGGGCGCGGGCTGAGGCCCTGGCCCGCAACACTCTGAATCAGGTGGTCAGCCGCGATGCCTCGCTCTCGCCTGACAAAGCGCAGGAATTGCTGTTTGAATTGCGCGTGCACCAGATTGAACTGGAGATGCAGAACGAGGAGTTGCGCCAGGCGCAACGCAGCCTGGACGCTGAGCGTGAGCGTTACTTTGACCTCTACGACCTGGCGCCGGTCAGTTATTTCACCGTCAGCGAGAAAGGGCTGATTGTGCAGGCCAACCTGACGGCTGCCACGCTGCTGGGCATCAGCCGCAGTGCGCTGCTCAAACAGGCGTTCGTCCAGTTCCTGCACCAGGGTGACAGGGGCATTTTTCATGACTGCGTCAAGCGGCTCGAAGCGGGCAGCGACGTACAAGCCTGCGATCTGCGCCTGCTGCGCAAAGCGGCTCCAATGCCATGGGTGCATCTGACGGCCAGTGCTGCCACCGACAGTGTGCAAGCGCGAACGCTGCGCGTTGTGCTGACCGACATCAGCGAACGCAAGCAGGCTGAACGTTATCAGCGTATTGCCGCCATCGCTTTCGAGTCGCAGCAGGGCATGTTCATCACCGATGCCAATCAAGTGATTCTGCGTGTCAACTCGGCCTTTAGCAGCATCACCGGCTATAGCGCTGACGAAGCGCTGGGCCAGACGCCGCGCCTGCTCAAATCAGGTCGGCACGACGCCCTTTTTTACACCGCCATGTGGAGCAGCATCAATGCCAGTGGCGCATGGCATGGTGAAATCTGGAACCGGCGCAAGAATGGATCGATCTACCCGCAAAGACTCGACGTCAGCAGCGTGCGCGATGGCGTCGGCCGGGTGACGCACTATGTTGGCGCCCTGACCGATCTGACCGAGGCCAAAGCGACCGAAGAAGAGGTCAAGAGCCTGGCCTTCACCGATCTGTTGACCGGACTGCCGAACCGGCGAGCGCTGATCATCCGACTGCAAAATGCCATCAGCGCTGCCGTTCGCCAGCAGGAGTTGAGCGCGCTCTTGTTCCTCGACCTCGATCAGTTCAAATCATTGAACGGCGCCATCGGTCATGAGCAGGCTGACCTGGTGCTGCAACAGGTGGCCGAGAGGCTCAAGAGCTGCGGTCGTGAACATGACACCGTGGCCCGCATCGGAGGCGATGAATTCGTGCTGCTGATCGAGCACCTGAGCAGCGACCCGGTGGAGTCTAGGGCACAGGCCGAAACGCTGGCCAGAAAAGTCCAGGAGGCGCTGCGCCAGCCCTACCAGATTGGCGAGCGGCAGCTGCATTGCAGCGCCAGTATCGGGCTGAGCTTTCTCGACTCCGCGTACGAGCAGACTGAGGAGCCATTGAAGCGCGCCGAACTGGCGATGTACCAGGCCAAGGCCGGCGGACGCGACACGCTGCGCTTCTTTGAGCCGCAGATGCAGGAGATGGTCAGCGCCAAGGTCACGCTGGAGGCCGACCTGCGCCAGGCGATTGCTGACCAGCAGTTCCGCTTGTACTACCAGGCGCAGGTCAGCGACGAGCAGGGGATCATCGGCGTTGAAGTCCTGCTGCGCTGGCACCATCCCGAGCGCGGCCTGGTCTCACCGGCCGAGTTCATCCCGCTGGCAGAGGAGACCGGCCTGATCCTGCCGATCGGCGCCTGGGTGCTGCAGGGCGCCTGCGAGCAGTTGGCGCTCTGGGCCGGCCAGCCCAAACTGGAACACCTGAGCCTGGCCGTCAACGTCAGCGCCCGGCAATTTCGCGAACGCGATTTCGTCGAGCAGGTGCTCTCGACGCTGGAGCGCACGCTGGCCAATCCGCAGCGCCTCAAGCTGGAGCTGACCGAGTCGATCCTGCTGGCCGACGTGGCCGACGTGATCGCCAAGATGAGAGCGCTCAAGGCCAAAGGCGTTGGCTTTGAGATTGACGACTTCGGCACCGGCTATTCGTCACTGGCCTACCTCAAGCGGCTGCCGCTGGATCGGCTCAAGATCGACCAGGGCTTTGTGCGCGACATCCTGATGGGCCCCGACCATGTGGCGATCGCCCGGGCCATCATCGTGCTGGCCGACAGCCTGGGACTGGGCGTGATCGCCGAAGGTGTGGAAACCCAGGCCCAGCGCGAGCTGCTGGCCAGTCTGGGCTGCCATACCTGCCAGGGCTATCTGTTCAGCAAGCCGTTGCCGGTGGATGAGTTTGAGGCGCTGGTGCGGCGGGCTTGCGGACTTGAAAACTGAGGCTGCGGACTTGAAGACTGAGGCTGCGGACTTGAAGACTGAGGCTGCGGACTTGAAGACTGTCATTGCAGACCCCACGGTTGTCATTGCGGACCCGATCCGCAATCCAGCGCCCCGCCAACACTGGATTGCGGGGCGTGGCCCGCAATGACAAATGGGGGCGGCAATGACAAATGGGGGCCGCAATGACAAATGGGGGCGGCAATGACAAATGGGGGCGGCAATGACAATGCTGCGCCAGTCTTGATTCGACCGTGTCATGAATTCCGAAGGCGCGCTTTCATGTATCGATATTTCTGGGTTTGAGCACTAAGCTGGCTGCATCGCGACTTCAACGTCGTGGCGTTTGAGTACCGCTATCGCCTGGTCAATATTGGGAGTCGCGCCGCACTCACGGTCCACTGCGGTGAACATCGTGGCCGCGCCGTTTCCGGATGTGATGCCAAGTACCTGTGCGGTGGGGCTGGCGTATTGAAAGGTGTGAATAGTACCTGCCGGCACATGAACAAAACCGCCAGCCTCAACCGTCTTTGCGACATCCCCGCAGACAAAGTCAACCGCGCCATTGACGACATAGAAGGCCTCGTCCCACGGATGGGAGTGGGGAGGCGGGCCGACTCCCTCTGGTGCGTCGTGCACGTAGACCTCGTAACTCCCGGTTTCACTGTGGTTGGCGAGGATGGTTATCTTCTCACCAAAAACTTGGCGCGGGGTAATCTGCGAGCTATTCGTAATGATTACATTTCGCTTCATTGGATTCACCATGTCCTTCTTTCAGTTAAGACAAACTTTGCTGCCGAAGCACAACATCGCCTCGGCTGGATTCATTTGACGCCGATAATCCAGAACGGCGCAGGCAGGGCTGACATTGACCCTGACTGCGTGTCAACCTAAGTGGAAGTTCATCCAGTCATTCAAGGAATCCCATGACGATGCGCACTCTTGCATCGGTGCTGCTGGCTGCCGCGCTTGCGGGCTGCGCTGCGCCCTTGGTGCCAGGTGTTCCAGCAACACCGCTCTCAAGCACCGATGCCTATGCACTGGCCAACCGCATCACTTGGGGTGCCACGCCCGCCAGCTTGGAGCGTTTGCAGGCCATGGGCATGAGCGCTTACGTGGCGGCGCAGTTGCACCCTGGCAATGCAGCAGGGCTTCCGTCCGAGGTCCAGGCACAAATCGATGTCATGACCATCGTCCAGCAACCCCTGGTCAAGCTGGTGCAAGAGATGGAACAGCAACGCAAAGATGCTGATGCCAACGGCAGCGACGATCTGAAGAAAGCGGCGCAGCGTGCCTATCAGACCGAGATGAACCGCTTGGCGCGCGAAGCGGCGTCAAGACATTTGCTGCGCGCCCTTTACTCGCCGCATCAGGTGCAGGAAGAAATGACCTGGTTCTGGCTCAACCACTTCAGCGTGCACCAGGCCAAGAGCAACCTGCGGGCGATGGTGGGCGACTATGAAGACAGCGCCATCCGGGTCCATGCGCTGGGCAAGTTCCGGGACTTGCTGGGGGCTGTGGTGCAGCACCCGGCGATGCTGCGCTATCTGGACAATGAGCAAAACGCGGCCGGACGCATCAATGAGAACTTTGCCCGCGAACTGATGGAACTGCACACCCTGGGCGTGGACGCCGGATATACCCAGCACGACGTGCAGGAACTGGCCCGAGTGCTGACCGGAGTGGGGGTCAACCTTGGCACTGCCAATCCGGCGATGCGCAAGGAGTTGCAAGGTTTCTACGTGCGCCGCGGGCTGTTTGAATTCAATCCCGTGCGCCATGATTTTTCAGCCAAGGAACTTCTGGGGCAACCGATCCGTAGCCGAGGGCTGGGTGAACTGGAGGAGGCACTGGACCGCCTGGCCCGCAGTCCCGCCACGGCACGATTCATTTGCAAAAAGCTGCTCACCTTCTGGTTGACCGATGATCCACCGCTGGCACTGCTGCAAGCGATGGAGCAGACTTTCGAAAGCAGCGACGGGGACATTGCCAAGACGCTTGAGGTGCTCTTTGCAGCGCCTGAGTTTTCCAAGACGGAGCAACAAAAGTTCAAGGACCCGCTGCGCTTTGTGGTGTCGGCAGTGCGTCTGGCCTATGACGAAAAACCGGTGCTCAACGTGGGGCCGATGCTGAACTGGATCAATCGCATGGGCGAGCCCTTGTATGGCCGCGCTACACCGGACGGCTATTCTTTGCAATCTGCCGCATGGGCCAGCCCCGGGCAGCTGACCACCCGCTTTGAAGTGGCCAAGGCGATAGGTTCGGGCAGTGCGGGGCTGTTTCGCACCGAGGGTCCGCAAGCGCAGGAGCGAGCGGCCTTTCCGCAATTGGCCAATGCGCTGTACTACCAGTCGATCATCAAAACCCTGGGTCCGGCAACGCTCAATGCTCTGGAGCAGGCCGCATCGCCGCAGGAGTGGAATGCCTTCTTGCTCTCTTCTCCCGAAATGATGCGCCGTTAAAACGTCA
>CAIVLG010000242.1 GCA_903906695.1 uncultured beta proteobacterium
CAAAAAACCCAAAGTCTGACTTTCGACGTTCAAATCGAGACCAGACTGAAACACCAAATCCAGCAAGTAAATCATTAGCTTACGACGCCCTTTTGTGGCAACGTTGGGACACTACTGATATCAAGCGTCAACGGCTTCTCGCCATGGCCGAACCACAGCCCCTATTGTTCAGCGAAATTCGCCATCAAAGGTTTTACAGAATCCCTGCTGCAAGAATGTGATGGAAGTTCTATTCGTGTTTCCTGTGTCCATCCTGGAGGCATCAAGACGAACATCGCCAGAGATTCAAGATTCCACGAAGCTGCCAACAAAGGAATTGATAAAGAAACCATGGTGAACCTCTTTAATAATAAACTTGCCAGGATCACCGCAGATAAAGCCGCGGATATCGTTGTAAAGGGTATTCAAAAGAACAAACGGCGAATTCTCGTGGGTCTGGATGCATTCATTTTGGACTGGATGCACCGTTTATTTCCGGTATCCTCTGTCAGGCTGCTTGGACTTATCACGAAGAAACTGGGCTAATCTGCTTTCATACTCCTGGTTCTCCGATGGATTGGAGACGCGGCGTTAGAAACATCAGTTCAGATGCAAATTTCCGACTTCTGCCGCAGTGGGAGACAACTGGTCGGCGACATCCACATGGGCTTGCCTGAAAGCTGCCACCAACTTCGGCACCCGTGTAGCCGCCCTTGGGGCAACCTGGCCACGGATTGGAAAGCGTCGGTACCCTTAACGGCCGAAGCTGTTTTGCCGCCACGCTTCGAACACGGTGACGGCTACGGCGTTCGACAAATTGAGGCTGCGCTGGCCGGCAATCATCGGTAGTTTCAAAGTTTGTGGGGCGGTGAAAGATTGACGCACAAGCTCACTCAGACCCCGGGTCTCGGCGCCGAACACCAGCCAGTCGCCGCGCGCAAACGTCACATCATGCACAAGACGGCTGGCGCGCGTGCTCAGGGCGAACATGCGCTCGGGCGGTGGCTGCTCAGCTTCAAGAAATGCCTGCCATCCGGAGTGGTGCTTGAGTTCAGCGTACTCGTGGTAGTCCAGGCCGGCGCGGCGCATGTGTTTGTCGTCCATGGAAAAGCCAAGCGGCTCAACCAGATGCAGTTGACAGCCGGTGTTGGCTGCCAGGCGGATGATGTTGCCCGTATTGGGCGGGATTTCAGGCTCGACCAGAACGATGTGGAACATGGGCTCATTATTCAGTACGTGCAATCACCAGACCCGTGATGTGAGCGGCGCCAGCTGCGCGCAGCACGCTGGCGGCGGCGAACAACGTGGCGCCGCTGGTCATGACGTCATCGACCAGCACCAGTCGCGCGTCTTTGACCAGGCTGTAGCGCATGGGATCAAGGGCAAAGGCATGACGCAGACCATCGAGCCGCTCCGCGCGACTCAGGGTACTCTGGGGCGGCGTGTCCTTGATGCGCAACAGCAGACGGTGATCGGTCTTGCCGGGGGCGAGTTGCCGCGCCAGTAGCAGGGCCTGGTTGTAGCCACGCGTCTGCAGGCGCGGCAGGGACAGCGGCATCGGCAGCACCAGGTCGGCGGCCTCCAAGGCGGGTTCCACCCACGGCGTGCTGCGCAGCAACAGCGCCAGCGCACCGGCACGCCCCGGATGCTGATGAAACTTGTAGCCAATGATCAGATCGGACCAGGGGTAGTCGTAGGGCACAGCGGCCAGGCAGCGATCCAGTGGCGGCGGATTTTTGATGCACTGGCCGCACTGCAAGACGCCGGGCGGCACGCTCAGCGCGCAGGTCTGGCAACGCTCCTTTGGTTGCGCGAAACGGTTGACGCAGGCCTCGCAGATGCTTTGGCTCGGCCAGGCATGGCAGACCATGCACTGGCTTGGCAAAGCATCCTGCAATCCTTTGATCCACGCCGAGAACATGGACTCAATATACTCTGCGATCCAACACAATGTCTGCCCTGTCTCCACCCACCATCGATCACAACGCAGTGCGGCGCTGGCGGCAAATGCCAGCCGCTGCCTCGCCGTGGCTGCATGAGGAAGTGGCGCGACGCATGCAGCAGCGGCTCGACTGGATCAAGCTGCAGCCGCAAAGCTGGGCGCACTGGGAGCCGGTGCGCGGCGGGCTTCAGGCGCATGCCGCGCTGCTGCAGCGTTATCCGGACGCAACTTGTTTTGTGACCGAGTTTCACGCCGATCACGCGGCTCACGCTGCCAGGGTCTTGGGCAAGCCCTGGTGGCATCGTTCGCGCTGGATCGACAAGCCGACACGGTTTGAGGCACCCTCGGATGGGGGCGTTCACATGCTGTGGTCGAACATGGCGCTGCACATGAGTGCCGATCCACAAGGCTTGATGGCGAGTTGGCATCGTGCACTGGCGGTTGACGGTTTCTTGATGTTTTCCTGCCTCGGACCCGACACCTTGCAGGAGTTGCGTGGGCTCTATCAGGATCTCGGCTGGCCGGCGCCGGCGCACGAGTTCACCGACATGCACGATTGGGGTGACATGCTGCTGGCGGCGGGCTTTGCCGAGCCGGTGATGGACATGGAGCGACTGACCCTGACGTTCGAGTCGCCACAGCGATTGCTGGAGGAACTGCGCGGGCTGGGTCGTAATTTGCATCCGCAGCGCTTTCCCGCATTGCGCGGACGCCGCTGGCGCGATCAGCTGCAAGAGGCGCTGGCCGGCGCACCGCTGCAACTGACTTTCGAGCTGGTTTACGGCCACGCCCTGAAACCGCCAACCCGCCACCCCTTGCGAGCCGAAACGGTACTTTCGTTGGCCCAAATGCGAGAAACATTGATCCAGCGCAAGAGTTATCCCGGGAATCCTTGAGAAAAGGACTTGACAGCAAGCCCGTCCGCAGCGTGATCCTGAATTACAATCGCGCGTCATTTTGAATCGAGCCCGCTTGCGGCGAACGGCGCATGAGGGCGCTGTCCGGGTCAAATCTGACTCATCTGAGGCAATTAAAAAGAGAACACGATGAAGCGCATTTTTAGTAAATTGACTGGCGTGCTCCTGGCTGCGAGTGCCTGGGCGGCTTCGGCAGCGTTCACCTTGGCGCGTGCGGTCAACGACTTGCCGGGTGGACCGGCAGTCAACCAGTTGAACCTGCAGGCACCGGTCACCCGGATCGCCGAAGACCAGGCCTGGCTTCACTGGTTGATGCTGATCATTTGCACCGTGATCTTTGTCGCCGTGTTCTCGGTGATGTTCTATTCGATCTGGAAGCATCGCAAGTCGGTCGGGCACAAGGCGGCCAATTTTCACGAGTCGGTGACGGTGGAAATCATCTGGACCGCCGTGCCTTTCATCATTGTGATTCTGATGGCGCTGCCGGCCACCAAAGTGGTGGTGGCCATG
>CAIVLG010000243.1 GCA_903906695.1 uncultured beta proteobacterium
AGAGCGAGTTTGAACCCAGGTCCGCATTGCACCACCATACACAAAATCCAACCCTTCATCCGGTTGGATTTTTTTTGCCTACACCCGCGTATTCATTGGGGTTGCCGAGGGTTCTTGCGGACTTCGAGGTTTTTGCGGGAGCCAAAAATTCGGCCATTTTTGCTCTCTCCAGGCCAATAGTCTCCGCGAGCGAGAGAGCGCTGGCCATGCCGAAGTCCGCAAAGGAAAGTGAATATACCCATGAAAATCAATGACTTACGCGCGGACTAATCAAGCGAGTTGTTTTTCAGCATTGCTAGGCGGAGGGAACAATGCATCACTAAATTCCGGTGCTGCTGAGCAGTGATGATGATGTTGAACGAAAATCGCCTTTGTGTTAACGTGGGCTGTAGGACTTCATGATGAACCGAACCTCGAGCAATGCTACTGTGATGCCAAAACCAAGGGTGAAACGCTCTGTGGGTAGGGCTGCGCCCAATTTGCGTGAAGTTCCATCGCTGTCCAAGGACGACAAGTCTTTTTTTACCGCGATCTCAACCAGCGATCGCTTTTCAGTCGCCTTTGCGAACAAGCTGTTTCTTGGTGTCACCGAGAAGACTTGAGCATTTAAATCGTCGTGCGAGTTTGCATAACGAAAGCCTTAAGTGGCCAGCTGATTGCTGAACGTCTTGATCCCAAAATTCTTGTAGCGCGCTTCTCGGAATGGAAGGCTGGTGACGAGTACAGCAGCTATTTCTTTGGCAAAGACGCGTTGGGGGTGAATACCTCGGTTCTGCGTCATGTGCACATGATTCCCTTGCATGATGCCAACCAACTTGCAAGTTGGGATCGGGCATGGCGCAGAAGGCCGCCAGCGCGAAAGACCAGTGACAGGTACCTGTTTTACTGCGACGGCGGCGCGCGACATGGCTATCTTTTGATCTATGTCGTTGGCGACCCGGGAGCACATGATTTTTTGAGCTCACCCGAAACACGGCAATTGCTAGCCGCCTTTGAGCAATGCGCCGATCAATTTTTCCATTTCGGGACCTTCACGGTTTGACAGAGTTGTCGGGTGAAAGCCACAATCGTCTTCGCTGTTCCTCCCATAACGCCGCTGGATCCACCGCAATATCAAACAAGGTGAGGTGATCTGGCAAAGCGTTCGTCAGGATTGCTTCAACAATGTCCGGCGCCAGACTGGTCAGGTTGACCATGCGGCTCACATAGCTGTTGTCGATTCCCTCCCGCTTGGCGATTTCAGTCATGGTTTTGACCTTGCCCGACTCCAGCATGGCCAACCAGCGATGCCCCCGGACCAGCGCCAATTGCAACGGCGTGGCCGCCATGTCCCATGGCCGCGGCTTTCCGGGTTCACCATTGGGCAGGGTTACCTGCTTGCGCCCAGAGCGCCGCTTGAATTGAATCGGCACCGACAAAGTCAATCGGCCATCGCTCAACTGGCAGATTTCCGGCGCGCCAGTCTTTTGGATGTGCACACCGCTCATGCCATTGCCTCCTCGCGCTGTAGTTCAGCGTGATCGGGACGCAAGTCCGTCACCAGTCGTTCGATACCATTGGCGCGCAGGCGGACTTCCAGGTCATTGGGCGTCACGATCACTTTCTCGACCAGCATCTTGACGATCCGAGTCTGCTCGGCCGGAAACAGCTGATCCCAAATGGCGTCGAGGCGTTTCATCGCGACAGTGACCTTCGCCTCGTCCAGGGTTGGATCAAGTTTGATGGCTTGCGGCATCACGTCTTTGCGTAGATCCGGCGACCGCAGGATGCCGCGCAACTGTTCCAGCACTGCCGATTCTAGTTCCGCTGCCGGCAGCCGTGGCACGCCAGATGCACCGGTGTGCTCCTTGATGTCACGCGTGGAGAGGTAATACCGGTACCGTTTTCCGGTTGCCTTCTTGGTACTGTGCCAGGGCGTCAAAGCGCGGCCGTCGGTGCCGAACACGATCCCCTTGAGCAAAAACGGTGTCGTCGATCGCGTATTGTTGCCGCGAGCATGACTGTTTGTCGCAAGAATGGCGTGAACGTCGTCCCACAGGTCCTGGGGGACGATGCGCGTATGCTGCCCTTCATACCATTGACCCTTGTGATGCACCTGACCGATATAGTTTCGGCTCTGAAACAGTTTGTAGACCATTCCCTTGTCAATCGGTTTGCCCTCACGAACCCTTCCATCCTGTGTGGTCCAAGCCTTCGATGTCACGCCATCAAGACGGAGTTCCTTGATCAGTTTGGTGGTTGACCCGAGCTCGACGAATCGCGTAAAAATATGAACGACAAGCTTGGCTTCCTTCGGATTGGGTACCAATTTTCTGTCATCGACGTCATACCCGAGCGGAGGCACGCCACCCATCCACATGCCCTTGCGCTTGCTGGCCGCAATCTTGTCGCGGATGCGCTCTCCGGTTACTTCACGCTCGAATTGGGCGAAGGACAGCAGTACGTTGAGCATCAGGCGACCCATTGAAGTCGTCGTGTTGAACTGCTGGGTGACGGACACGAATGACACGCCCTGACGCTCGAACACCTCGACCATCTTGGAAAAGTCAGCTAGGCTGC
>CAIVLG010000244.1 GCA_903906695.1 uncultured beta proteobacterium
CCGACTACGTGAAGATCGTCAATGACGCCGGTGGCATCAAGGGTCGCAAGCTGCGCTATGTGCCCGAAGACACCGGCTACAAGGTGGACGTGTCGGTGGCCGCCTTCAAGAAGATCACCAGCCAGAACAAGGTCAACCTTTACTACGGCGACTCCACGGCATTCTCCAAGACCATCAACCCTGAACTCGACCGCACCGGCAACATCCTGATGGCCGGTGCCTCCTTCGCGACCGAGTTGAACGACCCGGTGAAATACCCGAATCAATTCCTGGTCGGGCCGGACTACACCGAGATGTTCGGCATCCTGCTGCGCCACATCGCCAAGGAAAAAGCCGGCGCCAAGGTGGCTTTCGTCTACTCCGACTCCGAGTTCGGCCGCGACCCGATCGACAGCAGCGAGGCGCTGGCAAAGAAACTAGGCCTCACTGTACCGGTCAAGATCATGACCCCGGCCGGCAGCGTCGACGTGTCGGGCGAAGTGATCAAACTGCGCCGCGCAGCGCCCGACTACACCATCTTCCACGGCTACATCCTGGCGCCAATCCCGGAGTTCATCACGCAGGGCAAGCAGCAGGGCATGACCACCAAGTGGATGGGTACTTTCTGGACCATGGACAGCTCCACCGTCATGAAAATGGGCGAGGCCGGTGACGGCTTCATGGGCGTCATGCCTTACCGCTATTACTACGATACGGCGGCCAAGTCGCCGATGCTGGACAAGATCCGCCAACTGCACCCCGATTACCAGAGCACCGCCTACATTCAAGGCTTTCTGGCCGCCATGCTGTTCACCGAAGCCGCCAAGCGCACGCTCGACGCGGGCAAGGAACTGAGTGGCAAAAACCTCAAGACCGCGCTTAACAGCATCAAGGACTTTGACACCGGCGGCCTGATCGGCGTGCCGATCACCATCAAGGGCAACTCGATTCCGGTCGGCCGCGTCTACAAGGCCGACATGAAGGCGCAGAAGATGGTGGCAGCGTCCGACTGGATCGCTTTGTAATCACCCGCTTTACGGCACGACAGGCGATGACCCAAAGCGGCCCCGACCACATCCTTGAAGTCAACAACATCGAGGTGGTTTACAACAAGGTGGTGCAGGCCCTGCGCGGTCTCTCGCTGGTCGTGCCGCGCGGCGAAATCGTGGCCTTGCTGGGCAGCAACGGCGCCGGCAAGTCCAGCGCGCTGAAAGCCATCTCGGGCCTGCTGACGCTGGAGGATGGCGAACTGGAGAGCGGCAGCATTCTGTTCAACGGGCAAAGCACCGCGCGACTGGCGCCGCAGCAACTGGTCCGCCAGGGCTTGAGCCATGTGATGGAAGGGCGTCGCGTATTTGAAGACCTCACGGTGGAGGAGAACCTGGTGGCTGCCAGCTACGCACTGACCGGGCGCGGCAAGGTCAAGCCCGACTTTGATCTGGTCTACAGCTACTTTCCGCGTCTGCACGAGCGCTCCAAAGGCCTGGCCGGCTACCTCTCGGGCGGCGAGCAGCAAATGCTGGCCATCGGTCGCGCGCTGATCGCCCAGCCGCAACTGATTTTGCTCGACGAGCCATCGCTGGGGCTGTCGCCAAAGCTGGTGGAAGACATCTTCAGCATCATCGCCCGCATCAACGCCGAGCGTGGTGTCTCGATGCTGCTGGTGGAGCAAAACGCCACCCTGGCGCTGGCCGTGGCGCACAGCGGCTACATCATGGAAAACGGCAAGATCGTGATCGACGGCAAGGCCGAGCGCCTGGCCAGCGACCCGGACGTACGCGAGTTCTACCTGGGCGTCGGCGGTGGCGGCGAAGCCCGCAGCTTTCGCCAGATCAAGCATTACAAGCGCCGCAAGCGCTGGCTGTCATGACTCTCCCCGTTGCTTGCTCACTTCGTGTAGCCACCTCCTCCGTCATGGGGGCAACGCCTGTAGCCCGAAAAGCCGGTTCCATGGCGTTCCCCGATTGAGAAATGATGACATGCCAAACTCCGCTCAGCATTCCGGGTGGATCAGACCGATAGGGCACTCAGCTCCGCGGCTGTCCCCCGTCCTGCGGACTCCTCCTTTATGCCGCTACGCTGAGCACCCCAGCAGCCTGATCCTTCAAGCAGGGTTGGTATGCGTCCTGCGCAAACCACCAACGTTGCTTGCCGACGGCGATGCAGTGGGTGGCGCAGCGAAATCAAGGCGGAGGCCCAAGGGGCCGGGGGACATTCGCGGAGCCACCCACTGCGGCGCCCTCGGCCCGCAGAAGCCTGGGACTCGGACTCGCGAAAACAATCCGCATCAAGCAGGCTTGGTCAGAACGGTGTCGTGAATTTTGGAACTCTCAACAGTATGCATTCACCCTACGAACTGCCCGAACTGACGCTGCCGCAGATGTTGCGCGAGCGTGCGCGCTCAACACCCGAGCGCATCGCCGTTCGGCAAAAAGACTTTGGTATCTGGAAGCCGCTGCGCTGGGACGCCTATTACCAGCGCGCCTGCTGTTTCGGCCTCGGCCTGCGGGCCATGGGATTGCCGGCCGGCGGCCATGTTGGCGTGATCTCCGAGAACCGCATCGAGTGGGTGCTGGCGCAGATGGGGGCCGGGCTGGTCGGTGCCGTTACAGTGGGCGTCTATCCGACCAGCCCGAGCCTTGAGGTGGCCTATGTCGTGAGTCACGCCGACATCGAGATCATGGTCTGCGAGGACCAGGAGCAAACCGACAAGGTGCTGGCGGCACTCGACCAGTTGCCACGGCTGCGCAAGATTGTGGTGATGGAAACCAAGGGCCTGCGCAGTTTTGCACACGAGCAGCGCCAGCTGATTGCCACCTTTGATGAAGTGGAAAGGTTGGGCGCCGCCAGCGGCAACGCAGCACTTATCGATGAAGTGCTGGCGCGGCAGACGCTGGACGATGTGGGTCTGATGATCTACACCTCGGGCTCCACCGGCAAGCCCAAAGGCGCGGTGATTTCCTACCGCAACATTCGGGGCGTCGTGCCCGGCATCGTCGAGCGACTGGGTCTCTCAAGCGATACCAGTCATCTGTCCTATCTGCCCTTGTGCCATGTGGCCGAGCAGATGCTGACCACCTTTGTACCTGTCTACACCGGATCGCAAGTCAACTTTGGCGAATCAATCCGCACGGTGCAGGAAGACCTGCGCGAAGTGGCGCCCACCATGTTCCTGGGCGTGCCGCGCATCTGGGAAAAAATGCACGCAGCCATCAGCATCAAGCTGCAGGAAACCGGTGGCCTGCGCCGCCTGTTGTTCCAGAAGGCATTCACCGCGTGCCAGGGCCTGGCAGAAAAGCCCCGCGCCGACTGGACCCTGGCCCAGAGACTGGTGTACTTTGTCAGCTACTGGAGCGTGTTTCGCTCTCTGCAGAATTTCATCGGCCTGCGCAAGGTGCAGGTGGCGCTCACCGGCGCCGCGCCGATACCGCCCGATGTCGTGCGTTTCTTTCGCGTGCTGGGCGTGCCGCTGGTCGAGGTCTATGGTTTGACCGAGTCCACCGGCATGGTGACCGGCCACCGGCGCGACGAGGTGGTGATTGGTACCGTGGGCGTTCCGATATTGGGGGTGGAGCACCGCCTTGGCGCCGACGGTGAACTGCTGTTGCGTGGCGACATGATCTTTGTCGGCTACTACAAGAACCCAGAGGCGACCGCCAGCAGCATCCAGGATGGCTGGCTGCATACCGGCGACGTGGTGCGCGAGGAAGGCGGCCAGTTGCGCATCGTGGATCGTCTGAAAGACATCATGATCACGGCCGGCGGCAAGAACCTGACGCCCTCGGAAATCGAAAACACGATGAAAGGCAGTCCCTTTGTGAAGGAATGCATCATCGTCGCCGACGGGCGCAAGTTTGTCGGTGCGCTGATTCAGATCGACTATGAGGTGGTGAGCAAATGGGCCGAGGCACGGCGCATACCGTTCACGCATTTCCGCTCGCTGGCGGAGCACCCTCAAGTGCGCGAACTGATAGACGCCGATATTGCCAAGGGCAATGCCCGGTTGGCGCAGGTCTCGCAAATCCGCAAATTTCACCTGCTGACCAAAGAGCTGGACCACGACGATGGC
>CAIVLG010000245.1 GCA_903906695.1 uncultured beta proteobacterium
GATGTCGTAAGCAGAAAGTCCCGTGATGGGGTAGGAGCCCGCATCCAGGCCATAGGGCACGCCAGCCAGCAGGAACTGGGTGTAGGCGTTGGTGGGGTAGCTGATGCCGTAGGACGCTGATTCAGCCAGCGCAGCCACTGGCGCCAAAACCACAACGGTCGACAAGCAGGCAACTGCCACCGGTGAATAGTGGAACTTACTGGATTGATTGAGCTTCTTCATGACTTACTCCTGATTTCAAAAATGGTAAAAAAACTTGGTTCTCAGCTACTTGGAAATGGTCATGGTGGCCAGTAGCTGAAGGCCGGAACCGTGATAGGTGATGCTGGCGTCGCTCGGGTCGGGGCGCCATTGAACGCCGATGCGCGAGGCCTGTATGCCGCGCGCCACCAGCAGGTCGGACACCGCCCGGATGCGCTGGGTGGTGAGTTCACGCCGTTGCATGGGCGGGAAGATTTCGTTGTCGCGACCGAGCAGCTTGTAGCTCAGGCTCTTGCCCTGGCTGGCGTCGCTGGCCATCTTCTCGATTTGCGACATGGCCTGCGGTGAGATGTCGGCGCTGGCAAATTCAAAATCAAGCTCGAAGGCTGCACCCTGGCCGACGGCGCCGGCATTCTGCGGCACCAGACCGCCGCTCTGGGTCGACTCCGGGTCGATCACCGGCGCGCCGTGACCATTGCCATTGCCATTGGTCTTGGGGGCGCTGGCTGCGACTGGCGCCGGTTCTTCGGTCGGCATCAGTTTGCCTTCGCGCAGCTTGCGTCGACCATCAAGCGCCTGGTGCACGCAGCTGCCGGCATCGACACCGGAGATGGCACCGACCAGTTCGAGCACGCTTTGTTCGATGGTGGTGCGCACGCCTAGCTGCAGCGGTTCCTGATTCTTGGCGCCGACGGTCAGGTCGAGCAGGTCGCTGCCAAAGAAACGATAGATGCCGGCGCCCACTTCCTCGCCCTTGATCTGCTTTTGCAGGCTGACCGTTTTGAGCACAACCAGCGTGCGGGTGTCGATGATGCGCAGATCGACACCGATGTTCATGGTGTAGGTGCGGCGCTTGGCGCCGACGTTGGAAACGTTGCCATCAAAACCGCCGGAACGGATGTCGTAGTTGACTTCCGTGATGCCGCCGATGATGTAGTACTGCGAACGCAGGATCGAGCCGCCGAAGTAAGGCACCCAGGGCACCGCCGGCTTGCCGTCATCGACCGTGTGAGCGCGCCCATCGCCAAGCTGGCGGCGATCGGTGTAAGCCAGTTCAAGCTCGGCGATGCGGGTGTCAAAGCGCTCCTGGATTTGCACCACGTTGCCCAACTTGCCCAGCGCCGAGTAAACCATCAGCGCGCCGCCCTGGGTGATGGTGCTGCCTTCGTTCTGGTTGTACTTGCCGGTGTAGTCCTTGACATCGCCCACGGCAATGCCAACCAGCGGCCGATTGGCCTGGCGCATGCCGTCGGCCAGGCAGCCAAACGCGCTCTCCAGCGGCGTGAAGTTGCGCCGCGCGCCGGCACCGGTGATGACCGGTTCTTCATCGGCCGCCAGCTGTTCGCTCGGCAGCGTGCCGCAGCCGGCCAGACCGAGTGCCAGGCAGGCGGCCATCTGTTTTGTGTATCGGGTGAGCTTCATGGCGAGCCTTAGTTGAGCGGGCCAACACAGGCCGTGCTGCCAGAGACGCTGGCGGTCAGCGTGCCGGAATTGCTTTGCTGCGAGTTGAGCGCCTGGGTGCTGGTGCCCGAGCCGGTCATCACCGGGCCGGTGGCGGCACTGGTGCTGGAGCCGCTGACGCCTGAGGTCAGGCTGCCGGTGTTGGACTGGTTGTTGGCCAGACTGCCGGTCGGCGTGCTGGCACCCGTCGCCAGCATGGCACTGTTCATGCCGCTTTGCGGCAGGCTGTTGCTGGCGCTGTTGGCGTCAGCGCTGGAACTTGTGCTGCCGCCGTTGTTGACAGAAGGCGACGCGTTGGACGCCGAGTTGGCGTTGGAGCCGGTGTTGGCCGTGGTGTTGGACGACACCGAGCAGTTCCACTGCTTTTCGATGTAGGTGGTGTAGTTGTAAACCGGCCGCAGGGAGTCGTAGTAGCCGGCTTTTTGTTTCTGGATCTGATCGAGCGTGGTGGTTTTGTTGGTCTTGTCCACCGTCGTGGGGAAGCCCCAGACCGTGTTTTCACCGAGGTTGTTGGCAGCAACGCCGGAACTTGCCAGTGCCAGAACGCACGCCGTCAGCGTCAGCGGCACAGACCGAGTAGATAAAACAGTTTGCTTCTTCATGCTTCCTTCTCCATCAGGCACCTGGGCCCGGAGAAGCCGGGCGCAACATCGGTTGCCTTTAGTTACGGAAGAGTTTGCCGACTTATCGGCTTTTATGGCCGACACATGCTGACGCCGGCTGACGTTGGCTGACCCTGGCTGACGCTGCCTGACGCTGGCTGACAGTTGCTGACATTGGCCGGCACCCCGGGTGCCGGCAAAGGCTACCCGTTGAGGGTATTGCCGTCGGGTCGCGCCCTGCCTGAGCGCTCCTGAATCGGCACGCCGAGCGCATAGCCGCTGCCGCGCAGGGCGTGTATGGTTTCAGCCGGCAGGCCATGGGTTTCAAACTTGCGCCGCAAGCGACTCACCAGGGCCTCAAGTCGGCGCTCATCGTATTCAAGGTAGCTCTCACCGAAGGCTTCGATGATTTCGCGACGTGTGGCACGATGACCGGTGGCGCGTACCAGACGCGACAAGATCAGGGTCTCGTTGGGCGTCAATTCAATCTGCTCGCCGCTGGGCTTGATCAGCATCTGCTCGGTCGCCAACAAGGTGAGGGTCATGGTGTCGGGTGGCTTGCCGACGCTGAGCCGGCGCACCAGAGCGTGAATCACGAGAGAGAGTTCGCGCAGGTCGGTCGGCTTTCCGAGGTAGATGTCGGCACCGTCCTCCATGCCTTTGACGCGCGAACGTGCATCGGTGCGAGCGGTCAGCATCACAATGCCGAGCTGCGGTCGGGTCGCCCTAAGGCGTCGGGCAATGGACAGGCCATCCTCTCCCGGCAGGCCGATGTCGAGCACCACCACATCAAAATC
>CAIVLG010000246.1 GCA_903906695.1 uncultured beta proteobacterium
GCTGGCCTGGATCTGGCTTGACGTGGCGTGCGCCGCGTTGCTGTCGGATGGCAGGAATCAAGTGAGCAACAGCGCCGGCAGGATCGCCGCCACACGCTACTTCTATCACTACGAGCTGCCCAAGATTGGTGCTTGGCTCAACGTGGTTGCGGCGCGCGATCAAACTTGCGCTGATCTGTCAGAAGACGCGTTCTGAGCGGCGATCCGGCCTGTGCCGGGCGCCCCTATCGGAGGGGAAATCAGTGATCAAACTCTATCAATTCGACCCGGCGTTCGGGCTGCCCAACGCGAGCCCGTTTTGCATGAAGCTGGAAACCTGGCTGCGCATGGCCGAGTTGCCGTTCGAGATCGTGCCGGCAAGCCTGCAGGCATTGACCAGGGCGCCAAAAGGCAAGATGCCTTACATCGAGGACCAGGGCGTGATCATTGCCGATTCGACCTTCATCATCGACCATCTGAAGTTGGCCTATGGCGACCAGCTCGACGCTTGGCTCAATGCAGAACAACGCGCTGTCGCACTGGCCTTTCAGCGTCTGATTGAGGAGAACCTCTACTGGGCCCTGGTCCATACCCGTTGGGTGGAGCAGGCAGGCTGGGAACTGACCCGGCTTGCGTTCTTCGACAAGCTGGCGGCGCCGATGAAGTGGGTCGTTCCGCATGTGGCGCGGCGCGGCTTGATCAAGGAAATGCACGGCCACGGCATGGGTCGCCACAGCGGCGAGCAGATTCTGGCCATTGGCCGGCGCGATATTTCTGCGCTGGCCGATTTCCTGGGCGACAAGAGTTATTTCATGGGCAGCGAGCCCTGCACGCTGGACGCCAGCGCGTATGCGTTTGTGTCCAACCTGATCTGGCCGCCGGTCGAATCGGCATTGAAGAAACACGCGTTGCAATTCCCGCAACTGCAAGCCTATTGCGAGCGCACGCGCAGTCGTTACTTCTCGTGAGTCAATCGAGTGCCGGCCAGATGCAGCAGGCCGGCTATCGCCAGCGAGACAGTTGCAGCGCTGCGATACAGCAATTTCCTGCAAAATCTGCTTCCCTCAGGAGACCAGACATATGACGCGGACCATCCAGCAACTTTTTGATCTCAAAGGCAAGACCGCTCTGGTCACGGGTGGCTCGCGCGGCCTGGGCTTGCAATTGGCACACGCCCTGGGCGAGGCCGGTGCCAGAATCATGATCAACTCGCGCAAGGCGCAGGACCTGGAACAGGCCACGGCCGAGCTGCAGGCTGCGGGCATCGATGCGCGCTGGATCGCCGCCGACTGCGCCAAGGAGTCGGAGATCGTCCGGCTGGCCGATGAGACCCTGCAGCGCATGGGCGATGTCGATATTCTGGTCAACAACGCGGGGGCCACCTGGGGCGCGCCGGCAGAGGATCATCCGGTCGATGCCTGGGACAAGGTCATGAACCTGAACGTGCGTGGCTACTTCATCCTGAGTCAGCAGATTGCCAAGAAAAGCATGATCGCGCGCCGCCAGGGTCGCATCATCAACGTGGCTTCAATCGCCGGGCTCGGCGGCAGCCCACCCGAACTCACCATGATTGCGTACCACACTTCCAAAGGTGCCGTGATCAATTTCACGCGCGCCCTGGGGGCTGAATGGGGCAAGCACAACATCACCGTCAACGCCATCTGCCCTGGTTTCTTCCCGAGCAAGATGACAATGGGCACGCTCAAGGCCTTGGGCGAAGAGAAGCTCGCTGCCGGTGCGCCTCTGAAGCGACTGGGTGATGATGAGGACCTGAAGGGCTTGTGCGTTCTTTATGCTTCGGACGCCGGCAAACATATCACCGGCCAGTGGTTGGCGGTGGACGGTGGCGTCAGCGTGGTGACCGGTGGTTGATCTGACCCCCACGCTTGTCGCTGCGCGTACTGCGCTGCCCCCCGAGGGGGCCGTGCCTTGCTTGGGGCGGCCCGGCGCTGCGGCTGATCCAAGTCTTGGATTGGGGTTTGGGGTCTCGATTCCCTTTGTCGATCTGCTGGGGTTCGAGATGCTGCTGTTCGACGGCGGCTTGTCCGAACTGTCCTATGCGCCCAAGCCTGAGCATCTCAATTCGTTTTCGGTGACGCACGGTGGTGCCCTGATGACGCTGCTCGATGTGACGATGGCGGTGGCCTCCCGCAGCGTACAAAAAGACATGGGTGTCGTCACCATCGAGATGAAGACCACCTTCATGCAGCCAGCGCGCGGCAAGCTCACTGGCAAGGGCCGCTTGATGCACCGTACCGCCACCATGGCCTTCACCGAAGCGACGGTTTTCGACGAGGCCGGACGCGCCTGCGCGCATTCCACGGGCACCTTCAAATATGTCAAACAGCTGCCTACCGGCCCGGCAAGCGCCAACAAGCTCAATGTGATTTCAACCGATTGATTTTTTTTCAGGAAAACCTTATGCCACAGAACAAGCAAATTCATCTGGACAGTCGCCCGCAGGGTGAAGCCAAGGCCAGCAATTTCAAACTGGTGATCAGTGAGACGCCGGCGCTGCAACCGGGTCAGGTGCTGGTACGCCATCACTTTCTGAGCCTGGATCCCTATATGCGCGGTCGCATGAACGACGCCAAGAGCTACGCCCAGCCGCAGGCGCTGGGTCAGACCATGGGTGGTGGTACGGTGGGCGAAGTGGTGGAATCAAAGCATGCCAGATTCGCCGTGGGTGACAAAGTGGTTGGCATGGGCGGCTGGCAGCAGTTCAGCGTGGTTGATGCGGATCAACCCGGTGCCTTGCGCAAGGTCGATACCACCCATATTCCTTTGAGTGCCTATCTCGGCGCCGTCGGCATGCCGGGCGTGACAGCATGGTATGGGCTGGTGAAAATCATCGAGCCCAAGGTTGGCCAGACCATGATCGTGAGCGCCGCCACCGGTGCTGTCGGCAGCGCCTTTGCGGCGCTGAGCAAGGCGCGCGGCTGCCGTACCGTCGGCATTGCGGGTGGACCCGAAAAATGTCGTTATGCGCTGGATGAACTTGGCTTTGACGCATGCATCGACTACAAGCTGCATGCGGATGCGCAGTCGCTGTCGAAAGCACTAAAGGAGGCCTGTCCGCAGGGCGTCGATGGTTATTTTGAAAACGTCGGTGGCATGGTGCTGGACGCTGTGCTGTCACGCATGAACGCTTTTGGCCGGATCGCCGTCTGCGGCATGATTGCGGGCTACGATGGCGCACCTTTGCCGCTGACTTACCCGGCACTGATTCTGATGAACCGGCTCAAGGTAGAGGGCTTCATCGTGAGCGAGCACATGGAAGTCTGGCCCGAGGCTTTGACCGAACTGGGCACCCTGGTCGCTACTGGCAAGCTGCGTGCCAGGGAGTCGATCGCGCAAGGCCTTGAGGCGGCGCCAGAGGCTTTTCTGGGGCTGCTCAAAGGCAGGAATTTTGGTAAACAATTGGTCAGCTTGCTCTAAACCGGATCGGGCCCCAACATGTCAGACATCATTCTTCACCACTATCCGACGTCGCCATTTTCCGAAAAAATACGGCTTGCACTGGGCTACAAGAAACTGGCCTGGAAGTCGGTCATCATCCCGTCCATCATGCCCAAACCTGATGTCCTGGCATTGACCGGGGGCTATCGAAAAACACCTTTTCTTCAAGTCGGCGCCGACGTCTATTGCGATAGCGCATTGATCTGCGACGTGCTGGAGCACAGGCAGCCGACGCCGGCGCTCTACCCCGAGCGCATCAAAGGTCTGGCGCGCATCACTGCGCAGTGGGCCGACAGCACCTTGTTCTGGGCCGCCATGGGCTACAACCTGCAGCCCAAAGGCGCGGCCGCCATGTTCGAGGGCTTGCCGCCTGAGACGGCCAAGGCCTTTGGCGCGGACCGCGCGGCCATGAGCACGGGCATGACGCGCCTGCGTCCGGCCGATGCCACTGCGGCCTACAAGTCCTATCTGCGACGCATTGCGAGTCTGCTTCAGGAACAGGATTTTCTGCTTGGCAGCGCGCCCTGCGTGGCAGACTTTGCCGCCTACCATCCCCTGTGGTTCACGCGGCTGCGCCTGCCACTGATGGCCGGCATTCTGGATGCGACCCCGCTGGTGCTGGCCTGGATGGACCGCATGGCGGCATTTGGCCACGGACAGGTGGAAAAGATTTCCGCTGAACAGGCGATCGCGGTCAGCGCTGCGACGACAGATTTCGAGCCTCTGGCCGATGCTTTTTTCCAGGACGAGCATGGTATCGCGCTGGGCAGCCAGGTCACGATTGCAGCGGAAAATTTCGGCCAGGAACCCACTGCCGGCGAACTGCTGGCTGCCACCCGCACCCGCTACACGCTGCGCCGTCTTGACGAACGCGCCGGCGCCGTGCATGTGCACTTCCCGCGCATTGGTTACGTTATGAAGAAGATCGAGAGGGCATCATGATCACGAATTTCAAGGGAAAGACAGCCGTGTTAACCGGTGCTGGGTCCGGTTTCGGCCTGGAGTGCGCGCGCATCGGCGCCCGGCTCGGAATGAACCTGGTATTGGTCGATGTGCAGCAGGACGCGCTCGACAAGGCGGCGACCGAATTGCAGGCGCAGGGGGCGCCACTACTGGCGCTCAAGGTCGATGTCTCCAAGGCGGACGAAATGGAGGCGCTGGGGCGCGGCGTGCAGCAACGCTTTGGCGCACCGCATTTTGTCTTCAACAACGCGGGCGTCGGCGCCGGCGGTCTGATCTGGGAGAACAGTGCGCAGGAGTGGGAATGGGTGATTGGCGTCAACCTGATGGGGGTTGCGCATGGCATTCGAATCTTCACGCCGATGATGCTGGAAGCCGCCGACAAGGACGCGACCTATCAAGGCCACATTGTCAACACCGCGAGCATGGCCGGTCTGCTCAACGCGCCCAACATGGGCATTTACGGCGCCAGCAAGCACGCTGTGGTGAGCATGAGCGAGACGCTTTATCAAGACCTTGCGCTGGTGACGCAGCAGATTGGTGCCAGCGTGCTGTGTCCGTTCTTTGTCCCGACCGGCATCACGCAGAGTCATCGCAATCGGCCCGCCCAAGCGGCCCCGGAAAAACTGACCCGCAGTCAGTTGATTGGCCAGGCCATGAGCGACAAGGCAGTGAGTTCGGGCAAGGTGACGGCGGCAGAAGTGGCGCAAAAAGTGTTCGACGCGATTGCCGCCAACCAGTTTTACATCTACAGCCACCCGAAGGCGATAGCCACCGTGCAAACGCGTCTCGAAGACATCATGCTGGCGCGCAATCCGACCGATCCCTTTGCCCACAAACCGGAGCTCGGGGTACAACTGAGGCAGGCGCTGAAAGGGTAGTACGCGTCGCGGTTTCAGCGTCCCTGTAGTCGGACTTTGAGTCGGCACTGGGACATAATGCGGTGGTCTATTCTGACTATCGGTGATTTATGCTGAACGGAGTTCTGTCGTAATGCAACTGAATGACCTGTTGGGGTCGCAGATCGTCCTGCCCAGCATTCCGCAGGTGATCGCACTGCTGCTGAGTGAACTCGACCACACCGAACCCAACCTGAAGAAGATCAGCCAGTTGGTCAGCACTGACCCGGCGTTGACCATGCGCTTGCTGCAAGTCTCCAATTCAGGCTATTTCAAACTCTCGGGTCAGATCACCAGTGTCTCTGAATCACTGGCGATCCTTGGGCTCGGCCATGTGCGGACGATGGCGACGGCGGCGGCGTCAGCGGCATCGCTCAAGCAGGTACCGGGTATCCATCTGCAGCGGTTCTGGGCCTACAGTCTGAATGTGGCCAAGCTGTCACGCTCACTGGCCGGTCGGCTACGACTGCACCAGCAGGCTGCCTTTACCTGCGGCCTGATTCATGCGATTGGCGAGTTGGCGCTTCATATCGTTATGCCGGATGAGGCGCACCTGCTGGATAGTCAGGTCCATCCGCTCGCGCTGCGCCGAGCCGATGAGGAGCGCGCCGTTCTCGGTTTCTGTTATGCCCAGGTGGGCGCCGGGCTGGCGCGCAATTGGCATTTTCCGCAACCGATGGTGGATGCGCTCGAACATCAGCATGCGCCCTTTGACGATGATGTCTACGAACCGCTGGCTGGTGTGATTCACCTGGCGACCTGGCGTGAACGTGCGCTGGAGGCGGGCCTGTCGGAACATGGGCTCGCGGTGAGCTTTCCGGACAAGGTGGGCGAAGTGCTTGGTATCGACATTGACATGGTGCTGCAGCAAGACTCCTTCGACTGGTTTTCCCGCCATCCGGGAAGCATTCCGAAATAGTCACAACCAAGTGCGTGCCCTCAGCATCTATGCCGGGCAGGTGCAAGCCTTTTAGCATGCACTCGGGTCTCACCCACCGTCCGGTTCTGGCTCGCTTGTTTTTTCCAGGCCTTTTGGCCTGGGTACTCGGCACTGCAGCGCAGTTGTGGCAGGAGACACTGTCGTCGGGTCAAGTTTATGGCGGCCTGATGCTGGCGGCGCTCTTCCTGTTGCCGTGGGCGGCCATCCGATCGACCGCCATCAAACGCCGCATCGTGCTCGCCATGCTGGCCCTGTTTTTACTGGCCTTCGGCGTGACCGGCTTGCGTGCCTCGGCGTTTCTGAGTGATGCGCTCGACGCTCGGATGGAAGGGCGTGATATTTTGGTGACAGGTGTTGTTGCCGCCATGCCGCACTACAACGACGCTGGTTTGCGGTTTCGGCTTGACGTCGAAACGGCGCGTTTGGAAGAACGTGCCGTCACTCTGCCGCCGAGTGTCTACCTGGGCTGGTATTCAGGCTATTTTGGCGACCGCGGCGGCGACCTGTCGGACCCCGTGCAGGGCCAGCCGGCGGCAATTGTGGCTGGCGAGAGATGGCAAATGACTGTGCGTCTCAAAGCGCCGCACGGCGGCAGCAATCCGCATGGCTTTGACTATGAACTCTGGCTCTGGGAGCAGGGTATGCAGGCCACCGGTTATGTTCGCGCCGGACCGAAAGACCGACTGCCACAGCGTCTGGGTCAGACTGCCTGGCATCCGGTCGAGAGGGCGCGCCAGCAGGTGCGCGACCGGATCTTCGAGCGCATCGCCGAGCGGCAATATGCCGGCCTGATTGCGGCACTGGTGGTGGGCGACCAAAATGCCATCGATCGGGCTGACTGGGATGTCTTCCGGGCCACCGGCGTGGCGCATTTGATGAGCATATCGGGCTTGCACATCACGATGTTCGCCTGGATTGCGACGCTGCTGGTGGCCAGGTTGTGGCGACGCTCGGCGGCACTTTGCCTTTGGTGGCCGGCGCCCAGTGCGGCCATGTTCGCAGGGGTGCTGCTGGCAACGGCTTACGCATTCTTCAGTGGCTGGGGGATACCGTCGCAGCGCACCATACTGATGCTGACCAGTGTGGCCATGTTGCGACTGTCAGGCAAGCGATGGCCCTGGCCGCAGGTCTTGCTGCTGGCTTGTGCGCTGGTGGTTGCCCTGGATCCATGGGCGCTGCTGCAGGCCGGATTCTGGTTGAGTTTTGTCGCGGTCGGCGTTTTGTTTGCCACTGACAAGCCCCTTGCTGGCGGTAGTGCGACACAAGCAACGACAAGCGTGGGGGCGAGTTTCGCTGCCGGGCCGCCCCAAAGCGAAACAGCTCCCTCGGGGGGCAGCGTAGCACGCGCAGCGGCAGGCGTGGGGGCCATGTTCCATGAGCAATGGGTCATCACTGTGGCGCTGACGCCGCTGACCCTGCTGCTTTTTGGCCAGGTCTCGGTGGTCGGTCTGGCCGCCAACGCAGTGGCGATCCCTTGGATCACGCTGCTGGTCACGCCGTTGGCCATGCTGGGGCTGGTGCTGCCGCCGCTGTGGGATTTGTCGGCGCTGGCGATTGCCGCGCTGCACGGGTATCTGAAGCTCCTGGCTACTCTGCCGTTTGCGACCTTGACCGTGTCACAGGCACCATTCTGGGCGGGCTCGGTCGGTGTCCTGGGTGGCCTGCTGCTGGCCATGCACTTGCCGTGGCGCCTGCGCTTGCTCGGCCTACCCCTGATGTTGCCGGTCCTGTTGTGGCATTCGCCGCGTCCTCCCAACGGGCAATTTCAACTGCTTGCGGCCGACATCGGGCAGGGCAGCGCAGTCATCGTGCAAACAGCCAGCCACGCGCTGCTTTACGACGCCGGGCCACGCTTTAGCCGTGAAAGCGATGCCGGACATCGCGTGTTGGTGCCCTTGCTGCGCTCGCTCGATCTGCCGATCGACACAGTGATGCTCAGTCACCGCGATAGTGACCATACCGGCGGGGCACTTGCAGTGCTGAGCATGCAGGCCGGCGCCGATCTGAGCAGTTCCATCGCCGACGATCATGAACTGCAGGCGCTACGCCCGGTCCGGCGCTGTTTTGCGGGGCAGCACTGGCGCTGGGATGGTGTTGATTTTGAAGTGCTGCATCCGTTGGCGGACGACTATGACGTTGCCAAAAAATCCAACGCCCTGAGTTGCACGCTGCGTGTTTCAAACGGTCAACGCGCCGCGCTGCTGACCGGTGACATTGAGCAGGCACAGGAGCAGCGATTGGTGGACGCAGCGGCAAGCGTGGGGGTCAATCTCAAAGCCGACGTTTTGCTGGTACCGCACCACGGCAGCAGGTTCTCAAGCAGTGGCGCATTTCTGGACGCGGTGCAGCCGCAGATTGCGCTGGTGCAGGCGGGGTACCGAAACCGGTTTGGACATCCGGCTGAATCCGTTTTGGTGCGTTATCGGGAACGTGACATCCGAGTCTTCGATTCGCCCCATTGTGGTGCGGCGACATGGAAGTCGGATCATCCGCGGGAAATAACGTGCCAACGAGAGGAGGGTTTGCGTTACTGGCACCATCGCACGCCATGAGCTTTTTTGGGGCGCTGGCGCAAAGCTTGCTAAGCTAGAGGCAGGAGAACAATCCTTTATGCAGAAATTCGACGAGATGTACACCCGCCTGCCTTATGAGTTTTTCACTCAGGGTGCCCAGATTCGGGAGCATTACAAGATCTATGACGAATGGCTTGCACGTCAGCCTGGCGACATGATGGCGAAACGGCGTGAAGAGGCGGAAATGATTTTTCGCCGCGTCGGCATCACGTTTGCCGTCTACGGGGAAAAGGACGCGGAGGGCGCGGGCAGCGAGCGCTTGATTCCCTTTGATTTGATACCGCGCATCATCCCGGCAAAAGAGTGGGCCGCGCTGGAGAACGGCCTGGTGCAGCGCGTGACGGCACTGAACCGCTTTGTGCACGACGTCTACCACGCTCAGGAGATCATCAAGGCCGGGGTGGTACCGCGTGACCTGATTGAGGGTAACACCCAGTTTCGACCGGAGATGGTCGGCCTGAATGTGCCGAACAACATCTATTCGCACATTTCGGGCATCGACATCGTGCGCGCTCCGAACGCCAAAGGGGAGGGCGAGTACTACGTGCTGGAGGACAACCTGCGTGTGCCCAGCGGGGTCAGCTATATGCTGGAAGACCGCAAGATGATGATGCGTCTGTTTCCTGAGTTGTTCAATGCGCACCGCGTCGCCCCGATCGCACATTACCCGGATCTGCTGCTCGAGACGCTGCGCGCCAGCAGCCCGGCGACCACTGCCGAGCCCACCGTGGTGGTGCTGACACCCGGCATGCACAACAGCGCTTATTTTGAGCACGCGTTCCTGGCGCAGCAGATGGGAGTCGAACTGCTTGAAGGGCAGGACCTGTTTGTCAAAGACAACTTCTGCTACATGCGAACCACGCGCGGTCCCAAGCGGGTCGACGTGATCTACCGCCGTGTTGACGATGATTTTCTGGATCCCAAGGTGTTTCGCGAAAACTCGACGCTGGGCTGCGCCGGGCTGATCGACGTCTATCGCGCCGGTCATGTCAGCATCTGCAATGCAGTGGGCACCGGTGTGGCCGACGACAAGTCGATCTACGCCTACGTACCCAAGATGATCGAGTTCTACCTTGCCGAAAAGCCCTTGCTCAATAACGTGCCGACCTATCTGTGCCGCAACCCTGACGATCTGGCGTACACGCTGGCCAACATGAAAGACCTGGTGGTGAAAGAGGTGCACGGTGCCGGTGGCTATGGCATGCTGGTCGGGCCCGCCGCGACGCAGGCCGAGATCGCGGAATTTCGCAAAGTGGTGCAGGCTAATCCGACCGGCTACATTTCGCAGCCGACGCTGAGCCTGTCAAGTTGTCCGACTTTTGTCGAGAGTGGCATTGCGCCGCGTCACATCGACTTGCGCCCCTATGTGCTCAGTGGCAAGACGGTGCAGATGGTGCCCGGCGGACTGACCCGGGTGGCGTTGAAAGACGGTTCACTGGTGGTCAATTCATCGCAGGGCGGCGGCACCAAGGACACCTGGGTGCTGGAGAACGGCGCACTGTCGCCGGTGTCAACCCAGACACAAAAACAATCGGCCTAGCGCAAGGAGTCATTCAATGCTGTCACGCACCGCAGATCACCTTTTTTGGATGTCGCGTTATACCGAACGGGCCGAAAACACGGCCCGCATGCTCGATGTGAATTACCAGACTTCGCTGCTACCGCAGTCTGACGCCGTGGCGCTGGTCGGTTGGCAGGGATTGCTGAGCATCAGTGAATTGGGCGCGGCTTATCAGGACAAGCATGGCGACATTCATGTCCGCGGTGTCATGGACTTCATGGTCAAGGACGAGAGCAATCCATCTTCAATCGTGTCGTGCCTGAGCGCTGCCCGGGAAAATGCGCGGGCCGTGCGCGGCACACTGACCACCGAGGTCTGGGAAACACAAAACCAGACCTGGCTGGAAGTCAAGCGCATGATCAAGGACGGCGAATTCGAGCGTGATCCGGCGCAGTTCTTTGAATGGGTCAAGTTCCGTTCGCATCTCTCACGCGGCGTCACCGTGGGCACCATGCTGATGGACGAGGCCTTGTACTTCATGCGATTGGGTACCTTTCTGGAGCGTTCCGATAACACGGCGCGCCTGGTGGACGTTAAATTTCATGCGGTGCAAAGCGACTTCTACGGCGCCGCCAGCGAGAAGGACCAAGAGTACGACTTCTATCACTGGAGCGCCATTTTGCGCAGTGTCTCGGGCTTCGAGGTGTACCGCAAGGTTTACCGCGACGTGATTCGTCCGGAGCGGGTGGCTGAACTGCTGATTTTGCGTCCGGACATGCCGCGCTCGCTGCACGCCAGCCTGAACGAAGTGGTCGGCAATCTGGCGCTGGTGGCCAATGAACAATCGGGCGAAACCCAAAGGCGAGCGGGCAAATTGTGCGCGGAATTGAAGTATGGTCGTATTGACGAGATCCTGGCCACCGGTTTGCATGCCTACCTGACACAGTTCCTGGACCGGGTGAACGATCTGGGAGGCCACATCAGCCGTGATTTTCTGGTTCCCTCGATCGAGTGAGAATCGGCGCAGACGGGTCAGTCGTCTGTCGGTGAAGTTCTTTTTTGAGAGAATGGCACTGATGAAGAACAGAGTGGCATGGCTGGCGCTGTTTCTGCTCCCGTTGCTGAGCTGGAGTGTCGAGTCGCCGCCGCCTTTTTCTTCCTTGACGCCAGGGCAGGCGCTGCCGAAGGAGTTTCGCGTTGTCAACTTGCCAGGAATTGGGAAGAACGTTTTTTCGCTGGTGGCGGACGAAGGCAAGACGGTACTGCGAGTCGATTCAAGCAGCAGCGCGGGCAGTCTCGATATTCCGATTGTTGATCCCGGTGCAACTGCTGGTTCCGCTGGCGCAGAGCGGATTCTGGAGTGGCGCTGGAAAGTAAACCGCTTGCTGGAAAAGGCAGACATGGAAGACAAGTCAAGTGACGATCACCCAGTGCGGGTCTTCGTCTTCTTTGATGTGCCGATCGAGTCCCTGTCGTTCATCGAGCGCAACAAGATCAGGATTGCACGCGCCATCACAGGACTTGATGTACCGACGGCCGCCCTGTGCTACGTGTGGGACAACAAACACCGCGTCGGCTACAAGGCGTGGAGTCCCTACACCCATCGCGAAAGAAAAATTGTTCTTCAGAGCGGACCCCAGTCAGTTGGACAGTGGGTGGCCGAAGCCCGCGACGTGGCCGCAGATTTTCGTGAAGCCTTCGGCTTCGAAGCGCCCGCAGTGTCCAGCATTGCAGTTGGCAATGATTCGGACAATACGCATGACAGGGTCACAAGCTGGTTCGGTGACGTCGGTTTTCGCAGGTAGATGGCATCGCGTTCATTTCACTTGCTCCCCATCACCAGATCGGGCAAGGCGGTGGCGATGCCCGGGAACACGGCCAGCAGCAGCACCGCGCCAAACATCAGTCCGACGAAGGGCATCACGCCCCAGATCACGTCCTTCAGTGGAATGTCGGGTGCCACATTCTTGATGACAAAGATGTTGAGTCCAACCGGTGGGTGAATCAGGCCCATTTCCATCACGACCGTCATCACCACGCCAAACCAGATCAGGTCGAATCCGGCGGCTTTCAAAGGTGGCAGGATGATGGGCGCGGTCATCAGGATGATGGACACCGGCGGCAGAAAAAAGCCGAGCACGATCACCATCAGCAAAATGACTGCCAACAGGACCCAGCGTGACAACTGCATGCCGACAATCCATTGCGCCGCACCCTGACTGATGTGAAGGTGACTCATCACGTAGCTGTAGAGCAGCGACATGCCGATGATCAGCATCAGCATGGTGGACTCCTTCAGGGTCGAGGTCAGGATCGGCGTCAAATCGCTGGGTCGCCACAATCCATAGACCAACGCGACCAGACCGAGCGCCAACAGGCCGCCCAGGCCCGCGGTTTCCGAGGGCGTCGCAAAGCCGCCGTAGAGCGCGATCATGACGCCGATCAGCAGTATGACAAAGGGCAACACACGCGGCAGCATTTCCAGCTTTTGAGCCAGCGTGAAATGATTTTTCTCGAGGTAGGCCGACTTGGCGCCGCCGGCTTCATAGATGGCGAGGGCTTGCTTGTATTCGCTGCGCGCCCGCAGCACTGCATAGGCGGCGAACAACCCCACCAGCAGCAGACCCGGGCCGATGCCCGCGAGGAACAATCGCCCCAGCGATTGTTCAGCTGCCACGGCATACAGGATCATCACGATCGATGGCGGCAACAGGATTCCGAGCGTGCCGCCGGCGGCAATAATGCCCGCGGCAAAGCCGTTCGAATAGCCGCGCTTGCGCATCTCCGGAATACCGGCCGATCCGATCGCCGAGCAGGTGGCGGGCGACGAGCCCGCCATCGCCGCAAACAGGGCGCATGCCACAACATTGGCGATACCCAGTCCACCGGGGACCTTGTGCAGCCAGGCGTGGATGGCGGAATAAAGGTCCTGTCCGGCGCGCGATTTGCCGATGGCGGCGCCCTTCATGATGAACAGGGGTATCGAGAGCAACGTGATGGATGCCATCTCCTCATAAACGTTTTGCGCCACAGTGTCGAGCGAGGACGCCGGCATAAAGAAATACATGAAGCCGACCGCCACGCTGCCCAGCGCCATGGCGATCGGCATGCCGGTGAACATCACGATCAAGGTGGCACCAGCATAGGAAAGGCCGATCGCGAGTTCACTCATTTCGTTCTTCGGACCTCTGCACCGGCAATCTGAACGGCAAATTGAAGGAATAACTGCGCTGCCAGCAAGCTCATGCCAAGGGCCATCAATGCGTAGGGAATCCACAAGGGCGGTGCGAAGCTGCTGGAGGTGGTCTGACCCTCGGCCCAGGCCTCATGGAACAGAGCCCACGATTTCCAGGCAAAGAAGCTGCAGAACAAGGTCGACATGAAATCCACCGAGACCTGTCGGACCCGATTGACGGCGGGCGACAAGAGCGTTGCCACGGCCTCGATGCCGACATGGCCGCGCGTTGATTGCACAAAGCCGGTGCACATGAACATAGCGCCCACCAGCATGAAGACCGCGGCTTCATCCTGCCAGTCAGTGGCGATCTTCAGGAAATAGCGCGACAAGACCGAATAGGTCAGCACCAGCGAGGTCAGCACCAACGAAAGCATCGACGCTCGCAGCACCTGCAGGTTGATCCAGTTCAGAGCCAGTGCCAGCAGGCCCAGCGCCGAGTTTCCCGGCAAGGGTGGAACTGCCGACTCCTCGGGCTCGAACTCGGCGCCCAGTCTCACAAGGTGCGTTCCGCCAGGGCCAGCAGTTTGGCTGAGCCCTCATTCTTGCTGGCGTAATCCTTCCAGGCGGTCTTGCGCGCGATATCCTGCCACTTCTTGATCGTGGCGGGAGACAAATCGACCACCTTGGCACCGGCCTTCTGGTAAACCGCCGCCACTTCAACATCATCCTTGCGCGCTGCTTCGAGTGCAAATTTTTCCATCTCGGCGCCGACCGCCAGGATGGTTTCACGCTGCTCCTTGGACAACTTGTCAAAAATCGCCTTGGACATCATCAGCGGCTCAAACATGAACCAGTAGGCGCCGGTGCGTCCAGTGGTCAGTGACTTGGCCACCTCTTCGAGCCGGAAAGAAATGAACGAAGTCGATGAAGTCATGGCGGCGTCCATCGCGCCTGTCTGCATTGCGGCGTAAATCTCGTTGGAAGGCAGAGTGACTACAGCGGCGCCGGCGTCCTTGAGAATCATGTCCATCTCGCGCGAGCCGCCCCGAATTTTCATGCCTTTGGCATCTTCCGGTTCCACCACGGGCTTGCCGCGCGAGGCCACGCCGCCCGCCTGCCAGATCCAGCTGACCAGAACGATGCCCTTTTCCTGCAGGACGCGATCAAGTTCAATGCCGACTGGCTTGCCCTTCCAGCCATACGCCTGCTCATAGGAGACCACCAGACCGGGCATCAGGCCGATGTTGACTTCTGGTACCTCGCCACCGGCGTAGGACAGCGGGATCAGCGCCATGTCAAGGGCCCCCTTGCGCATGGATGAAAACTGCGCGTTGGTCTTCATCAGTGAGGAACCTGGGTAGATCTCGAACTTGAGTGCGCCCTTGCTGCGCTTCTCGACCTCGATCGCAAACATGCGCACCAGCCGGTCCCGGAAGTCACCTTCCTTGAGCGTCCCACCCGGAAACTGGTGCGATATCTTGAGGGCCGTGCTTTGAGCCCGTACCGACGCGAACGGCAGCAAGGCAAGGGACAGACTGCCGACAGACTGGATAAGGCGGCGTCGTTTCATAGGCTGTTCTCCTCGATGCTCTGAACCATCGCAACAATGTAGTGTGCCCAGGGCCTTTTAAGAATCGGCACATACCCTAAGCGCCTACCCGATAGGTGAAGGCCCAGTAATAGGTCCAGTTCGTGAGAGTTCCCCTGTCGCCGATACCAGCCAGAAGGGCCTGCAGCTCAAACTCCGAGGGAAAATTCTTGAGGACTCGATGCGTCGACTGGTCGGCCAGCATTCTTGTCTGGTAGGTGTCTCCATCGGCGTCCGTCTCAGTCATCGGTGAACTGCTGCCTTGCACGAATCGATTGTCGAGCAATACAACTTTGGCACCCGGTTTCAGTCTTGCACCGAGTCCAGCCAGGAACTCGCGCCGCCGCGCCTTTGGCACATGTGAGAACCAGAAGCCGGCGAAGGCGGCATCGAACTTTCCCAGATCCTGAGGCAGTTGGTAGGCGTCGCAGACCGTGAAGTCAACCTTGTTTTCGGGCACCCGGTTCCTGGCGAAAGCCAGGGTTTCCACCGCAACATCCAGCGCCACCATGTGTGCAGCAAGGGGGGCAATGAACTGTGTCCAATAACCGGTGCCACAGGCGATCTCAAGCACGCGGGAATTGGCAAAGTGGGGTGGCAGCCAGGCTTCGATGGCGCGCAGGTCTGACTGTCGCTCCGGCTTGAGGTAAACCTGGTCGTACTCGGGTGCGCGTGCGGCGTAATAAGATTGCATGCACAATTCTGGCAGAAGCTGAGGGTGAGTGACCCTTGTGAAAGGCCGGGTATCGGCGTATGAGTTAAGGTCGCCGCTTGCTGATTGCCGATCTCAAATTTGCCTGAGGAGCGAATGAATGAAATTGAAGAAACGTTTTGTGGCTATGAGCGTCATGCTGGTCTTGGCGTTGACCACGGACGCTGCGCTGGCGGCGTTGGCCGTCGGTGCGCCGACACCGGATTTCACCACCGATGCGGCGCGTGCCGGTGTTGCCTTCAAGTTTTCCTTGAAGGAGGCCTTGATGCAGGGCCCGGTGGTGCTGTATTTCTATCCGAAAGCATTTACCAGCGGCTGCACGATCGAAGCCCATAACTTCGCCGAAGCGACGCCGAAGTTCAACTCACTCGGTGCTACCGTGGTCGGTGTTTCAAATGACGACATCGAGACGCTAAAGAAGTTTTCGGTTGAGGCCTGCAGAGACAAGTTTGCGGTCGCCGCCGACAAGGGCGCACTCATCATGAAGCAATACGACGCAGCCTTGTGGTTGAAGCCCGATATGGCCGATCGCATTTCCTACGTGATCAGCCCCGAAGGCAAGGTGCTGTATGTTTACTCCAGTTTGAGTCCGGACCAGCACGTGGAAAACACGCTGAAAGCGGTCCAGAAGTGGCGTTCCTCGGCGCCTGCGCAATGACCTGAGGGCGCCGTCGCCGGCGGTCGCTGGCAGGATCAGCGCTGATGTTCGCGCCGCGCAATCCAGAGTGTTGACAGTACGATAACAAGTGCGCCAACCAGAGTGGTCTGACTTGGTACATCGGAAAAAATCAGCCAGCCCAGCAGCGAGGCCCAGATCAGGTCCAGAAAGCGCAATGATTGTGTCGCCGAAATGTCGGCAGCGCGAAATCCGCGCGTCAGGCAATAGTGACCGATGGAGCCGAGGACGCCGGCCGCCGCAAAGCCAAGCCATTGCCACACCGATGGCGTGGCCCAATGAAGAAGGCCCAGCGGCAGGCTCAGCGTGGTCACCGAGATCGCTTGCCAGAGCACGATGACACCTGGTTTTTCGTAGCGGGTGAGCGTCTTCGTCATCAGGAAGGAAGCTGCGAATACGGGCGAAGACGCCAGCATCAGCAAGGCATACCATCCGCCTTGACCTGTGAGTTTGGGTGTCACCACCACCAGCACGCCGGCCAGGCCGATACAAGCCGCGATCCAGCGGTCACCACGCATGCGCTCGCCCAAGAACCAGGCGGCGCCTAGCATGATGAAGATCGGACCGGTGAAACCAATGGCCGTCATATCGGCCAAACCGATGTGGGGCAGGGCGGTGAACCACAGCATCAAGCCGGCCGTGTGAACAGCGCCGCGCCACCATTGCCCGGCGAGGTTGACGGGCAGGTAGCTTCGCCAACCCTGGTGCCATAGCAGCGGCAGCATCGCCAGCATGCCAAACAGATAGCGCAGGAACTGCGATTCGAATGGGTCGAGCGAAAGCGTGATGCTGCGGACCATGGCGTTCAGACAGCAGAACAGAAGGCCGCTCAGCGCCACCCACAACATGCCGCGCCAGACTGGCGGCAGGCGAAATACGCGTCGCTTGGCGCGCCGGTGTGCCAGGCCGACATGACGCTGAAGGAGTCGGATCAGGCCCAGCTCAAATCCAGTCTATTCGGCTTTGACACCGGCGGCTGAAATGACCTTGGCCCATTTGACGATTTCCTCATCCAGGAACCTCGTGGCGAGTTCAGGGCTGTTACCAACACCTTCGATGCCCAGGGTATCGAAGCGCGCCTTCAAGTCAGGCGAATTGACCGCCTTGGCGGTCTCGGTCGACATGCGGTTGACGATGTCACGCGGCGTTGCGGCGGGTGCCAGAAACAGCACCCAGGTCGAGCCCTCGATGGCCGGTCCCCCAGCTTCCACGATGGTCGGAACCTCTGCTGCGCCGGGGACCCTTTGACTGGCAAATACGGCGATTGCCTTGATCTTTGCGCCGCGCACATAAGGCATCAGAGCGCTTGCCGTGTCAGTCAAGATTTGAAGGCTGCCGCCCATCAAGTCATTGAGGGCAGGGGCTGTTCCTTTGTAAGGAACGTGAATCAAATCGAGTCCTGCGACCTGCTTTAACAACTCTTGCGTCAAGTGCGCCGCAGCACCCACACCAGACGAGCCGAACGACACCTTGCCCGGGTTGGCCTTGGCATAGGCAATCAACTCCTTCATGTCTTTGGCAGGGAAATTATTGTTCACTGTCATCACCAAAGGCGCGATACCGACCAGCGAGACTGGTGCAAAACTTTTGACCACGTCATAGGGCAATCGCCCAGCGTAGAGTGTGGCGTTGGCGGCATGAGCGCCAATCACCGTGAGGAAGGTATAGCCGTCAGGGGCTGAGCGCGCAGCAGCATCGGCACCCAAGATTGAATTGGCGCCCGGCTTGTTTTCGACCACGAAGGTCCATCCGGTCTGCTCCTGTACCTTTTGAATCACCATGCGCGTGGCACTGTCGGTGATGCCGCCGGGCGGATAGGGAATGATCCATTTGATCGGCTTGTTGGGCCAGGCCTGGGCAAAACCAAAGGCGGGCAGCAGCAAGAAAAGCGCGACTGCGGCGAGTCTGAAAACTGGAAACGGGCGCATTGTGTCTCTCCTCTTGGCTCTATTTGGTAAGTCATTGTGACGCAAAGTCAATTCGATGACCACAAGTATGATGGAGCCAGTCAACCCTCGCGCGCAACCGCCTTTACGCCATGAAGAAAATCTTGTCCTTTGCCCTATGGGTTCTGCTGACGACATCGTCCCTGCCCGTCATGGCCGCCCCGGCAGCGCATGACCGATGGAACCTCAAAGATCTGTACGCGACCCAGGTCGACTGGGACAAGGATGCAGCCGCACTGGAGCAGCAGCTCAAAGACCTTGCGTCGTGCAGCGCCGATTTGGCGGCATCGGCAAACCGTTTCAAAACCTGCCTGGACCTGAACGCTGACGTGCTCAAGCGCTACTACCGCTTGTCGGCCTACGCATCGCAATTTCACGACGAAGACACCGGTCTGGCCGCTGGCATGGACCTAAAACAGCGTGCCGTCGTGTTGGGCAATCGCGTTGACGAGGCGACTGCGTTCCTCAGCCCCGAGATTTTGAAGATCGGTCGCAGCAGGGTCGATGTTCTGGTCGGTGCCGACAAGGCGACTGCCGTCTACACGCACTGGCTCGACGACATTCTGCGCATGGCGCCCCACACGCTGGACCAAAAGGGCGAGGAACTGATTGCCAGTTTCAGTTCGGCCACCGGGGCCGCCAACGCGGTATACGCCGCGCTGTCGGATGCAGACATGCCCTGGTCCAAAGTGAGCTTGTCGGATGGGACGGAAATTGTGTTGGATCAGTCTGCCTATACCAAGTACCGTGCGCTGGAGAATCGGACTGATCGCAAACTGGTGTTTGACGCGTTTTGGGGCAAATGGAAAGAGTTCGAGCGCACCTTTGGCGTGACCTTCTACGAACAATTGAAGAAAGACGCGGCCCTCGCCAAAATCCGGCGTTATCCTGATTCGCTGACGCAGGCGCTGGACGGCGACAACTTGCCCAGGGCGGTCTATGACACCCTGGTGTCGCAGGCTGAGCTCAATCTTCCAACCTTGCACCGCTACTTCAGACTGCGTGCCAAGATGCTGGGCCTGAGCGAAATGCGTTACTACGACATCTATCCACCGATGGTCGCCAGTGACCTGAAGTACCCCATAGGCCCGAGCACCGAGCGCATGCTGGAAGCGGTCAAGCCGCTTGGTGAAGACTACGTGCGAGCGATGCACAAGGGCACACAAAGCGGCTGGATGGACGTTTACCCGCGGCCCAAAAAGCGCTCTGGTGCCTATATGAACGGCTCCGTTTATGACGTGCACCCGTACCTGCTGCTCAACCACAACGACGATTTTGAATCGCTCTCCACACTCGCACACGAATGGGGGCATGCGATGCACTCGTACCTGTCGACCCGGAGCCAGCCCTTCATCAATGCCGAGTACCCCACGTTCACGGCCGAGATTGCCTCGACCACGAACGAACTTCTGCTGCTCGATCACATGCTGAAGATCGCCCACAGCGACAGCGAAAAAATGCTCTACCTGGACTCGGCGCTGGAGAATCTGCGCGGCACTTTTTTCAGGCAGGCCATGTTCGCCGCCTTCGAGCGCGAGGTTCACGCCAGAGTTGACAAGGGCGAATCACTGACCGGCGAAGCACTGACCACAATCTATGGCGACATTCTCAAACGCTATCACGGTGACAAGGAGGGGGTGGTCCGGATCGACGATCTTTACGCCATCGAATGGGCTTACATCCCGCATTTCTACAACCGCTTCTACGTTTTTCAGTACGCCACGTCGATCTCGGCCGCAAGCATGTTTGCCGACGGGATTCTCAAGGGCACACCGGGAGCGCGGGAACGTTATCTGAACATTCTGCGCGCCGGAGGCTCGCGCTATCCGTATCAGTTGGTGAAGGAGGCCGGTGTCGATCTGGCTTCGCCCGCGCCCTACCAGGCGATAGTGGCGCGAATGAATCTGATCATGGACCAGATCGAGGCGATTCAGGCCAAACCAAAATAGCCTGGCACGGAAGTCGTGTCACGGGGTTCACGACACGTTGACACTGATGCGCGGCATTTGGTGCCAGGCGTCGGTCAATGGATCTTCGCCGCCTCGACTTCCATCTGCGTCACCAGTTCTTCCATTTGGTCAACAACCGCCTGAACGGTCTCGCGCTGGGAAAGGTCAACGCCGGCCTTCTGCAACTGCTTCATTGGGTGATCGTTGCCGCCGCTTCCGAGCAAGTCAAGGTAGCGATCAACGGCTGCTGCACGCGCTGTAACCGCACCCGTGGTCATGTCCTTGAAGAGCTTTGCCGACGAGGCGAAGCAGGTCGCGTATTGATAGACGTAATAGGGTGAGTTGTAGAAATGCGGAATCCGCGACCAAGTGTATTTGTAGAGATCATCGATGGTGACCGCGTCGCCGTAATACTCGGCCATCAATTTCAGGTAGATGTCATTGAGAACATCTGAAGTGATCGGCTTGCCCTGTTCGACCAGCTTGTGCGCCTGCAGTTCGTAGTCGGCAAACAGCACTTGGGTGTAAAAAGTTCCAACGATCGAATCGACTGCATGCTGCAACAGCAGGAAGCGTTCTTTGGGATCGGTCGTTTCCTGCAGCAAGTGGTTCAGCAGAAAACGTTCGTTGGTGGTCGATGCAACCTCGGCAACAAAGATCGTGTAGTCGGCCGTCACGAAGGGCTGCGTTTCGTGCGACAGCAAGGTGTGCATGGCGTGGCCGCCTTCATGTGCCAGGGTGAACAGTGCGTCCTGTGTGTCGTTATGGTTGAGCAGCATATAGGGTCCGACGCCGTAAATTCCGCTGACGTAAGCGCCGCTGCGTTTGCCTTCGTTCTCGTATACATCAATCTGCTGCCCGGCCATGAACTTCCGGTACCTCGCAACATAGTCTGCTCCCAGGGGGGCAACCGAAGCGAGCACCCGGTCACGCGAATCAAAAAACGAGTAGATCTTGTCAGTCCGGTAGATCGGGATGGCGCCGTCGTAGGGGTGATAGGCGTCCAGCCCCAGCAACTTCTTGCGCAGTTTCATGTAGCGTTGCAGCGGTGCCGTACCCTTGCGTGCGGTATCGACGAGGGTCGTCACTACCGATGGCGGAATCGCGTTGCCATCGAGCGCGGCATCCAGTGTGCTGGTGAAATTGCGTGCCTGTGCGTTGAACCAATCGCGCTGCAGCACCCCGTTGTAGATCGCGGCGTAGGTGTTGGTGGTTGCCGCGTAGGTTTTCAAATAGGCGTCAAATGCCTTGGCGCGATCCGCCTGCTTGTAATTGGTTGCCAGCACCGACTGGTAGCCACCCGGCGACAACTTGATTTCTTTGCCATCGGACAGGGTCACCAAGGGAAATTTGATGTCAGAAGTTGACAGCTCCTGAAAAGTGGCCCTGGGCGTTGCGTCGAAGCGCGCCGCCAAGGACAGCAGGCGTTCGCCCTTTTCATCGAGCACATGTTGCTGTTGGCGATAAGCGTCGAGAATGGTGAACCGGTATTGCTTGAGGGCCGCAGTGGTGGCTATCCAAGCTTCCATCTCGGCCTGCGGCACGGTCAACATTTCGGGCGTAAACCAGGAAGTGGCGGTGCCCAGTTTGGCAAATAGGGCCATGACGCGCTGGAACTTGCCCGAGATATCCTGGTTGCGTGTGTCAACGTCGCGCTGCAGTGCGGTATAGCCGTACACCTTGTACTGCAGCATGCCAATTTCGTCGAACGCCCGGTAGGCTTTCAGGACAGCGTCAGGGCCGTTTTTGAGCGAGCCCTTGAGCGCTGCAAAGGCGTCGATCCTGGTGTCGATTTCCTTCATGCCCGCTTCCCACGCGTCCCAACTGGCGTAGATCGGTGCGAAGTCCCATCGATATTGGATCGGAATCTCGGAGCGGTTCTGAGTTGCCGGTTTGGCGCTGCCAGCCGCCAAGGCACCACCGGCAAGAGTGAGTGGAATGGCGACACTGAGGATAGAGAGCAGGAGATTGGTGTTCATGGTAATTGAATCTTGAAAGCGGATGGTGAAGTCAAGCGAATCAAAGGGAGGGAGTATCGCACTCTGGCACGCCCGACGAACTGTCAGCGGCGCGCAGCCGGCGTACGCTAGAAAAGCGCTCGGAATCGCCCGGAAACTCTTGCGTCAACAGGGCATTGCCCGCCAGAGAATCGGAAAAAATTGCCGTTATAATTTGCCGCTTGTTCCTCGATAGCTCAGTTGGTAGAGCGCCGGACTGTTAATCCGTAGGTCCCTGGTTCGAGCCCAGGTCGAGGAGCCAATAGAAATGTGGGTTTGGAGGCATCCAAACCCCGATCGACCCCAGCAAATGGGGCACTTTTGGGGCACTGCTCCACAAGTACGAAGCTCGCAGTCACGAAGTTCCACGTTTCGCTGACTGCTTTGAGCTTTAATTCTGAAATTCCTAGCAGTCACCGGCTCCCGAGCGCAACGGCCCGTAAGCCGGGTTCCTATCAATCTGGTTCGGCGTCATCGCCGACTTTTGGAGACTGCTATGGCAAATATAGAACGCCGCAAAGATATAGGCGGAGCCGACCGATTCAGAGCCAAGGTGCGCCTCAAGGGCCACCCATCAGTATCGGGTTCGTTCAAACGCCTGACAGATGCCCGGCGTTGGGCACAAAGCACCGAGACAGCGATCCGTGAAGGGCGCTATTTCAAGACACTGGAGGCCAAACGCCACACACTGGGGGACCTAGTCCCCTCAAGCGGCCAATCGTTGCACCTCCTTGGCGTTGACTGGTAGACCCGTGGCATCAAATGCCGCCAGTTTGCGCGGCCCATGAAACACAGCCAGCGTGTCATCCACATAGCGGTGCACCCGGACCCTGGTGCGAACATA
>CAIVLG010000247.1 GCA_903906695.1 uncultured beta proteobacterium
CAAGATATCTGCAATGGAAGGCGTTGATTCATTCCTGCCCACGCTGGTAGCGCTCTACCACGATGCAGGCAAGTTTCATGATGGTGCCTACCATCAGGACGGCATACCGGAAGAAGAACATGCAGCGCGGCTCGCGGAAAAGATGCTCACCAGGTTAGGCCTAGAACGCCAGGCCATCGAGTCTGTGGTCGAGTCGCTGTGCGCCCTTTACGACGAGAGTCTGCCGTGTCTCGGTGCTGCACGCATCGTGCAGGACGCCGACCGGCTTGAAAAGCTGGGGGCGCTTGGCGTGGGCGCTTTCTTTACCAAGGCTGCCTTGCGTGGACGCGGCCTGGTCGATGCCCTGGTGCAGTCGCTGAGCCGGGAACTCACCTACGCCCGGGTGGCTCCGCGATCGATGTTGACCGCCTCAGGAAAGAAACTGGCCATGGAGCAGGCGCCCAGGACGATTGCTTTTTTTGACAATCTGCTGGAGCAACTTGAAAACTGGGGCATTGCCTCGTTTGTGTGCCACACGATCGTTCTGGACGAAGACTTCCGCACCCGTGACGGCGCCATCGTGCGAGGCATGGAAGTGAGCGTCGCGATGCTTAGCGCCTGCCCGGACTGTGAGGGATCGCTGGCGCTGACACACAAGCGCGAAAAGGGCGTCAAGTGCGAGCGCTTCACCGCTCGCTTCGAGTGCGTTCACTGCAGCTACGCCAGCGAAACCTCGCTCTGCCTGCCGCTGCTCGCCTGAGCCACCAGGTTCAATCCTAAGACGCAAACCTGGCGTAGTGCTGAGCCACCGCTGGGGTCTGGGCAACGCGCTGCATATGGGCGTTAAGTGCTGGGGCAACCTGCTCCACCAGATCGGTAGGCACGTGATCGAGTCGGCCGGAGTTGAGGCCGCGCACATCGACAAACACCTTCAGGTCAGCAACCGTTACCTGATGTGTTGATATGGGCCAATTCGGCAAGTCTTGGAACGGACTTCATCCATTCAGCGAATTCCCTTGCGGGGCAGCATGGTCGAGAGAACGCCATCCTTGAGAACCAGATGATGGTAGATGGCTGCAGCGGCGTGCAAGCCGGCAAGCCACATGACTGCGTCACCCAGAAATTTGTGAACGTCGCCCCAGTCAAACCATTTGGCAAACGCGGAGTTGGCAATCATGGGAAATTGGTCGATGCGCACACCGTCCAGCAGTGTCAGCGCGTGGCCTTCGCTGCCCAGCGCCATGAAGGCCGTAACGGGCAAGGCCAGCAGGAGCGTCCACAAGGCCACATGCATCAGCCTGCCCATAAGGTGCATCCGGCTGCTCATCGGGATTTGTGGTGGGGCAGGGCGAAAGGCCAGCCAAAGAAGGCGCAGCACGGTTAGCAATAGGACCAATATGCCCAGGGACTCGTGCCAGACGATGTCACTTCGGCTTGCGGGGTCTATGCCCCGGCGCGCGAGTTGCCCGAAGTGTTCCGGCCCGAGGATGAAGGCGATGGTAACGACGATGACTGTGAGCCAGTGAAAAGCCCGGCTCAGGGCATCGTATTGGGATGGAGATTGGATATTCATGAAGTCGCTTCAGCGCTGCCCATTTCACGCCAACGTGCGGCGTTATCGTGAGTGTTTCAGGAGTGGCGGATGGTTCAGTGTAAATCATGCCCCGTCCTGTTGTATTGGCTGCCACGCACGGTACTCTGACAAGCGTAAACGGTAGGTTTTGACTTCCTCGCCGCTTTAAGGAGTCTTTTTGGCATGCTTTATCTCTTTTTGGCGCGTTTTGTCAAAATGCGCGAAGGATATACTTTTTCACCTATGATTCATTGGACACAGATCTACGTGGGCGGTTACCAAGAACAAGGTTGGCGTGAGTCAGTCCTGTTTGGACCATCATGAGTAGGTGCATGGGACCCGTCGCCTTTGCTTGAGGTGAAACACGTCACGACCAGCCCCATAACATTTGCATCGCAGACGTAGATAGATGAGGAAACCAACGATGACATCCACGTCCCCACTTCCGAATGGGATCGATTTTGACAGAGAGTTCCGCGCCCAGATCGCAAAGTTGACAGGCGGCCTTTCTCCAACGGCGTTCTCGAGCGCATGGGCCGATTGGGCTGCACATTTGGCGATCTCGCCTTCGCGACAGCTTGAACTGAGGCAGGAATTGCTTTCCCGAACTGCAGACACATGGAGCTTCGCGCTCAAAGCTCTGTCAGGCGCGCCAGTAGCACCCAGTGATGGATTTGAAGGGGCATCGGATCCACGCTTTGGCAAGGTGGATTGGTCGAAATGGCCGTTCAACGTCTACGCAAGGGCGTACCAAAACAGTGCCGCGCTGGTGAACAAGGCAGTTGAAGGTGTGGAGGGAGTTGACCCGTACCAGGAAAAATTGGTTCAGTTTGCGGTTCGGATGTTGTTGGACACCAGCGCGCCATCGAACTACCTTGGCGCCAACCCTGAACTGTTGACTCTTACCCAATCGGAAAAAGGCCAGAATCTGGTTCGCGGAGTACAGAATTGGCTGAAGGATCTCAAGAGCACCCTGGATGGTGTGCCCCCGGAAGGAATCGATGAGTTTGAAGTCGGAAAAACCGTGGCGGTCACACCCGGGAAGGTGATCTTCCGTAACGACCTGATTGAGCTCATCCAGTATTCGCCAACGACAAAAGCAACCCACGCAGAGCCGCTACTGATTGTTCCCGCATGGATCATGAAGTACTACATCCTGGACCTGAGTCCGAAAAACTCGCTCGTGAAGTTTCTCGTGGATCAGGGCCACACCGTGTTCATGATCTCCTGGAAGAACCCCAGTCCGGCGGATCGCGATGTGAGCATGAATGACTACCTGAACAAGGGGTTTCGGGCAGCATTTGATGTAGTAACAGCCGTTGTCCCCAATCGAAAAGTTCATTCAGTGGGCTATTGCATTGGCGGCACGCTGCTGTCGATCGGCGCCGCGATGCTGGCCCACGAACGCGATGAGCGCCTCGCTTCGGTCACCTTGTTTGCTGCGCAAGCTGATTTCTCTGAACCGGGTGAGTTAGCCTACTTTATCAATCCAAGCCAGTTAGCCATGCTGGAAGCAACGATGTACAAAAGGGGAGTGCTAGAGAGCGCGCAAATGGGCGGTGCATTTGCGCTTCTGCGGTCAAGAGATTTGATCTGGCAGCCCATCATCAACAACTACATCAAGGGGCAGCGCGACACGATGATTGACCTGATGGCGTGGAATGCAGATGGCACACGCATGCCGTACCGGATGCACACGGAGTACCTTAATCGTCTTTATTTGAATAACGAGCTTGCCACAAACAGGTTTTCGTTGAATGGACAAGTGATCACGCTGTCGGATATCAGCGTTCCCATGTTTGTCGTCGGCACAGAGGCGGATCATGTTGCACCATGGACTTCCGTTTACAAAATTGGCAATCTGGTGCGGTCTGATGACTACTCCTTCTTGTTAACCTCGGGCGGTCACAACGCAGGCATTATTGCCGGTCCCGTACATCCAAAACGACACTTCAGACTCAAGACAGAGCGACTGAAAGCGGCGCGCATCGGAAACCAGGAATGGTTGCAGACAACCGAGAAGCAACAAGGTTCATGGTGGCCAGCGTGGCAGCAATGGCTGCAGACGCGTTCCAGTGGTCAAACCAAGCCGCCTCACATGGGGGCGTCACGTAAAGGCTATCGGTCCATCGAGGACGCGCCCGGCAGCTACGTGCGACAGCGGTAAATTGCGTCCGAGGCCATCGCTGTCCGGGTTCCTTGCCAACTACATTTTTGGCGATAGACCGGCAAACCTCGCGAAATTGATTGATAATTGCTGCACTGCACCAATTAGTTCCAGACTCAGCCAATTGCTCAGAGACGCTTCATTCGAAGTGATCGCAAAGATGCTATCCGAATCGACCCCCAAATCCAAAATGCAAAGTGCGCTTGCCGCAACAGTTGAGTCCATCAAGGGTGGGGGTCCGGATTTGAATCAACTGGGAAATTTCTTATGACAAAGCGAATCGCACTGGTTACAGGCGCCATGGGCGGACTGGGCACCGCCATCTGCAAGGCACTGGCTCAAAGCGGTCTGACCGTGGTGGCCAATTGCTTGCCGAACTTTGCCCCCAAGGACGAGTGGCTCGCCAAGATGCATGCGGAAGGCTTCGACTTTCCTGTGGCTGAGGGGGACGTCAGTGACCATGAGGCCTGCGAAGCGCTGGTCAGAAAAATCGAAGCTGAGCATGGCCCCGTCGACGTGCTGGTAAACAATGCCGGCATCACGCGTGACTCCGTGTTCAGAAAAATGCACAAGGCGCAATGGGATGACGTCATTGCCACCAACCTTGACTCCCTGTTCAATGTCACCCATCCGGTGTTGGCCGGCATGGCTGATCGCGGCTGGGGCAGGGTGATCAACATTTCTTCTGTCAATGGAGTTAAAGGGCAGTTCGGGCAAGCGAATTACTCGGCCGCGAAGGCGGGGGTCATCGGGTTCACCAAGTCGATTGCTGCCGAGGTCGCCAAGAAGGGCGTCACAGTCAACGCCATTGCGCCAGGCTACATCGCCACGGACATGGTGTTGGCGATGAAGCAGGAAGCGCGCGACGCGATCGTCGCCACCGTCCCGATGGGGCGTCTGGGTCGGCCCGAAGAAATAGGCGCCTTGTGTGCCTATCTGGTCTCCGATCTGGCCGGCTTCATGACGGGGGCAACCCTCAACATCAACGGTGGTTTGCACTTCAGCTGATGACGTACCCCAAGCCCACATGCTTTGCCAAGCGCACCAAGTTGCGGGCACCGCGCAAAACATCGGCGTGGGCGACCCTGGCTTCTGCTGCGAACTCTGCATCAGCGATCAAGTTTTCATGAATGCTTTGCTGCACGATTCAAGCTCTCAACCGGAATGCCCAATCATCGGCCTGATGATGCCTCTGGCCTGGTCCAGGTATTTCGCAAAAGATCGCTGAGGTCCCATGGCGTCTATGCCGTCTATAGCATCAAATTCCGCCTTGGCAAAGTCCGCACGCTTTTCAAGACCGAGCAAGAACGCAGCACCATATTTGCCAAAAAATGGGGCGGCCTTTTCGATGGCTTCTGGCTCGGCGTCTGCCACGGCGCACAGGTCAAACAAGTCGCGCGCCTTGGACTGGTTTCCACGGTGCCACATCTTCTTGGCGATGATTTCTGCACAGGTTTCGAATTTGATGTCGTGTCCAGCATAAGGCTGGTGGACTTGGTTTTCCAGGTGTGCCATCAGTTTGAGTGCCTGTGGGAATAGCTCGGTCCACACACCCGGACGGGTATCCTAGCCGATTCTTGCTGCGTCGGCCACGCAGATTGGGGACAAGTCGCTCCATCACCGCGGCACGAGAAACGCGCCGTTGACCGCCTGCGGAAACAGTGGCCCCATTGAGCTTGTTCTGGTCGATCAGCATGGCGACGTAGGGTCGGCTATAGCCCAGCAGTTCAGCCGCCTGTGCCGTGTTGATGAGGTCTGGCGGTGCCAAGCGTCTTGTGCCTCTCCATACCGACAATCTGACTCTCAACGTCAACCAAGTGGCGGATCAGTTGCAAGCGGGCATTACGGCTTTGGGGCGTGGCGGCTTCCAGAGCCTGATGCAGTGTGTTGGCAGTAGTGGAATATTTGGGAGTGTCGAATTTGAGAAACCACAACGGAATAAAATGCAAACCAGGTTCAACCCAAGCCGAGGAGATCACGCTGATGCAAGCCATTCGACAATATTTTGAAGATGCTCCGGCCGCCGTTGCCATACCCGAATCCATGCGCCACCAGCGGCTGCTGGTGATCATGCAGATGCAGGAACCGCCGTCAAACCGGCTAAGCAGTGGGCTGAAGGCTTTGCTGTCTTCCATGCCAAACGTGGGCGAAGAGACTGATTTTTCCAGGCAACCGGATTCGGGCCGTGGGGATGTGGCGTGGGAGTCCTGATTGACACCAATGTGTTGTCTGAGTTGCGCAAGGGCGCGCGTTGTGACCCGCATGTGCGTGAATGGTATGCCGGCGTATCGGAATCTGATATTTACGTCTCAGTCATTGTTCTGGGTGAGATTCGCCGGGGTGCCGAGCTGCTGCGCCGACGCGACCCGGTTGCCGCCGACAGTCTGAGTGCATGGTTGCATGCTTTACGTAAGTCGTTGGCTGATCGGTTGCTGCCCGTGACTGACGAAATTGCTGATCGTTGGGGGCAACTCGGTGTTCCAGATCCGCTGCCCGTGGCCGATGGCCTGCTGGCCGCGACAGCATTGGTTCATGATCTGGTCTTGGTCACCCGCAATATGCGGGACGTGCAACGCTCAGGGGCGCGTTTGCTCGATCCGTTTGGTTTTACGGAGTGGCGTCACCGATTTTTGGCAAGCGCCTTGATTCGGCGCACCGTATCTGCTTCAGTGGTTTTTCGGGCCCCGGCTTTTTTACCCGCGGCACGAGAAACGCGCCGATGACCGCCCGCAGAAACAATGGCCCCCTTCAGCTTGTTCTGGTCGATCAACATGGCGACGTAGGGTCGGCCAATCCCGCTTGAGCGTCAGGCAGTCAGAGCCACTTCAACGAAAGTGCTTTTTGACGCAGGCGGGGGGATTTGAAGCCCGCCATCTCTCATGTCTTCAAGATGAAACTGGATTGCCGTTTCAATCAGCGAAAGTGCCTCTGCTTCCGTTTCCCCAACGGCGATGCACCCTGGCAAATCCGGGACAAAAGCTCCGTAACTAGAAGGGCCTTCTTCAATAACGACCATGTAGCGCATGAAATTACTCCTTTAATCCAGCCTGCTTTAGCGCACTGTTCAATGTGCCGGGAGGTACGTCAACGCTCGGCTTGCCAGCAACGGTAACCGTACCCGGTTTCGTAGCGTGGTGCAATTGGCGATGACTGCCGCTCTGACGCACGACGAGCCAACCATCTTTTTCCAGTAGCCGCAATAACTCAGACACCTTCATGTGCGAATATTACGCCTGTAGATGCTTGGTGCGCCACTCCATCACCGCGGCACGAGAAACGCGCCGATGACCGCCTGCGGAAACAATGGCCCCCTTGAGCTTGTTCTGGTCGATCAACATGGCGACGTAGGGTCGGCTATAGCCCAGCAGTTCGGCCGCCTGTGCCGTGCTGATGAGGTCATTGGCGGTGGCAAGCGTCTTGGGACCCTTAATACCGACAGTCTGGCTATCAACGTCAACCAAGCGGCGGATCAGTTACAAGCGGGCAGTAGGGCTTTGGAGTGTGGCGGCTTGACCTGCCGATCGTCGATGGTCAGAACAATTTCAGTCATTTGGCGTCGCTCCCGCCGGCAATGCGTGCTTCATACTCGGGCTTGAAATAGCGGAACATGCTTTTCAGCGGGTCGCCGGAGGTCTTGCCCAGCGCGCACAGGCTGGCTACCGTCGGCACCTGTTATCGATTCTTGGCGAGCGCCGACGATGTCCCGAGCTCAACACTGCACGCATGCGGTCGAGCGTGCCAGACAAAGCTTGTACTTGCGCTGTATTTGCGCTTGACGATGTGTAATCATTCGATTACATTTCAACCATGACCTACGCGGTAAAACGTCTTGAAGAGTTTTCCGACTGGCTCAAAGGCCTGAAGGATGGGCTGACCCGGCAGCGTCTCAACAAGCGCTTGCGTAAGGTCCAGCTCGGGCAATCGAACTTGCCAAGTCTTTAGAGGATTGAACCATGACCAAGAGAATCAAAATTTCTGAACTGCCCGAGTTCGATGCAGCTGAGTACCTCAGTAGCGAAGAAGACGTAGCGGCCTACCTCACCACCATTCTTGAAGAGAACGACGCGGCACTGCTGGCGGCTGCGCTCGGCGATATTGCCCGCTCGCGGGGCATGACGCAGGTTGCGAAGGATTCCGGTATCACCAGAGAAGCTTTGTACAAGGCTCTTCGGCCCGGCAGCGAACCGCGTTTCGATACAGTCAGCCGCGTTTGCGCAGCTCTTGGCGTGCGTCTGGTCGCTCAGCCTGCGCGTGCCTCCGCCTAACTTTTTCTAACCAACTTCAGTCCGATGGCAGTCGAGTCCTAACTCGGGTGTTCAAGGGCTCCTTAGTGCCCCAAGGAGTCGGTGTGCAAAGTAATTACCAGCCGTTTGCGGCCTTGGTCTTGGATGCCAAAGCGGTCGCACAGATTACGTGTTCGTTTTCCTTGACCTGGCCGGCTCTTGCGCAGCGCGAGCGGGACTACAGAATTTCGAATTGCGCGCCCGATACCAGGCTCATCAGAGTCAGGAGCATCGATAGTCTTTTCGTCGTATCAGAACTTTCAATCTGTTGCGGGTCAAACTTGTTGGTTGAACGGATTGACTTTTAGGGCACACGCGACTTTATCCGCGCAATGCAGCCAGACGCGTCACCAATTCCGTGCGGGTAAAGCGGATATGCATGAGTAGTGCAAAAAACAGATCGGAGTGCCGCATCGGCAAGACATTTGCTGCTCGGTCGATATCTTCCAGATCGATTTGTAGGGCCGTGACTTGATCGACGGTCAATCCTGCCTTGATACGCGCGTCCACAATCCTGAGGCGCTGGTACAACTTCGCCAAGCGCAACTTTAGAAACCACGCGTAGAGCCTGGGCGTATAAGTCAACAACGGGATCACAATCGCTATGGCCGCAACCAATATCGCAGCTGCTCGCTTGGCATAGCTGATCGTCCAGAACGGCAAATAGCGTTGTAGCAACGAAGGCCCGCTTCTATAGAAGTCTAGCGCTACGTCAGCGACAGGAAATTCTGGATCGGTTTTCGTAGGAAACTCGCCGGCCTTCTGAAAAACGCCGGCGTTCCCGTGCACCTCCTGCAGCGTTCGCGCCAGAAGATAGATCAGCTCTGGATGCATCTCTTTGCGGACCACGACGACGTTGGCTGACGCGATCAAGTTCACGTCAGTGGAAGGGATGTTCTTCTCAAGGTCAACCAGGCCCTGCGGCAGGACTAACCGGCTCAGCGCGGGGAAGAGCCGGACCAAGGCATCCGCCTGGGCGACGTTCAACAGCTGGATATCGGGATTGCCCAGCAACGGTAGCACCTCAGGTCCATTCATTTCTTGGGGCGGCAAAAATACGACATCGGCTTGGCCATTGACGAGCGCCTTGCTCGCTACGACGCCCGGCGAAACCTGTATCGTCGTGTTAACGGCGTTGACCCCGTGCAGGCTGAGGAGTGGTGAGATGACGCCGCGAACGGCTGGGTTAATGATGACACGCTTGCCCTTGAGCTGGGTCAGCCGGTCGATCTGCTCGGCGCCCCGGTAAAAGATCCAATGTGGCGCGTAGTTGATGCGACCAAGCGACACTAAATTGGGCGCGCTTGCGCCGTTGGTGACCCCTGCAAATAAAAGCGCCGCGTCAATGCCGGAATCAGGATCGTTCAGAAGCTTGACGCTATCGGACACGCCTTCGGTGTACCGAACGTTCAGCGCTAACCCGTGCGATGCGAGCCTTTCACGGTAGCGCTCGGCAATGTGGTCGAAAGCACCGCCTTTAAACCCAACCGCCATCGTGAGGGTCGTTGGCGCCGCCGGGATGAAATACCACAGCGCGAGCCAGACTGACGCGACCAACCCGAGAATCGCAACGAGCACTCGCAGCACGTATTTATTTTGGGTCCAAATGCCCATAGAAACGGATATGAATTTCGACCACATGAAGCCAAGTATCCCACCCTGGAACAGCCCTCGATCCGCGCGCTGACTTGGGGTTTTGCCAAAACCCTCGATTTGCCGTCCCACCTAGTTCGGGCCACATCGACTGAGTAGTCACTTGCCGGTAACCGGGGCAGGCAAAGGCATCCCGCGAGCCGCCATCACCGCGCGCAGGCGGTCCGGATAGTCGCTGATGATGCCGTCCACGCCCCAGCCGATCAG
>CAIVLG010000248.1 GCA_903906695.1 uncultured beta proteobacterium
CTGGCAAACCGCTGGTGATCGTGCAAGTGGTCGCGCCACTGGCAGCTGCCGTGCCAGCGTTGCTGCAGGTGAAGCTGCCCGAGTAGGCCACGCCCTGCGTCGCCGTTGCCGGTAAACCGGCCAGGCTAATCAACATGTCGGCGCTCACCACCGTCAGGTTCACTGTGGCCGTTGCCGTCTGGCTGGCATTGTCGGTGATCACATAGGTAAAGCTGTCCGACCCGCTGTAATCAGTCGTCGGCGTGTACACGTAGGTGCCGCTGCTCTGGACCACGACCGAGCCATGACTGGTGCTGATCGTGCACGGGAAACTGCTGCAGGCCGATCCAGTGCCGGTCACGCTGGTGAGCGTGATGCCAACACCGCTGTCGTTGGCCAGGATGCTGGCGTTATTGACGCTCTGCCCAGCTCCGGTTGAACTGGAATTGAGCGCCGTGCTTACCGGCGTGGTACCGCTGTCGTCGGTGGCAGCGGGCGCTGGATTGACCGTCGTAATGACCGGCCCGCTGATGTTGTTGCCAGGCGTTGGGTCGCCGGTGCCACTCGGGGGAATGACCCGGGCCGTGTTGATGAAGCTGGTGGCAAATGCAGGCGACGTGCTGCTCACCGTGATCGTGACGCTCGCACCAGCCGGAAGGTCAACCGTTGTGTCGATGCCATTTCCGCTGCCGCTGGCCGTATTGCAAGCGCCACCGCCGGTACCTGTGCCGCAGGTCCAGGTCACGCCCGTCAGCACCGAGGGCACTGCATCAATGACACGCGCAGCTGTCACCGCATCGGGTCCAGCATTGCTGACAACCAATTTGTAGGTCATCGCTGAGGACGCTGCCACTGCGGTCGAACCGGTCTTGGCAATTGCCAGATCGGCCGACCACGCAGTAGACGTCACCAGGGTCGATACGGCAGAGGTGTTGTTGTTGGTGTCGGGGTCGGTTACGCCGGCCGGTGCACTCACAGTTGCGGTGTTCGTCACCGTGCCGCTGCCTGGAGCCGTGCCGGATACGCTATAGGACAGGCTCGAACCCGCCGGGAACGTGGCAATCGTTTCGCTAATGGCGCCGCTGCCTGAAGCATGCGGACACAGCGCGCCACCGATGGCATTGCCGCAAGTCCAGGCGACGCCGGTCAAACCGGCCGTTACGGCATCATCGGCAAACACAGCATTGTTGGCCGCGCCGGGGCCGGCGTTGCTGACCACAATGACGTAACTCACTGCGCCGCTGGCGGACACGCTGGCAGGGCCGTACTTACCCACCGACAGATCGGCGCTGGTAAGCGCGGTCCCAATGCCGGTGGTCACGCTGCTGCTTTTGTTGGAAGTATCGGGGTCAAAAATGGCGGACGGCACCGTCGCCGTGACCGTATTGGTGAAGCTGCCGCTGGCCGGGGCCGTAGCAGAAACCGTATAGGTCAGTCTGCCACCGGCGGGCAGACTGGCAATGGTTTGGCTGATAGCGCCGCTACCGGAAGAAGCCGGGCAGGCGGCGCCGCCGACGGCCGCGCCGCAGGTCCAGGTCATGTTCGTCACGCCGCTCGGAACGTTATCCGTCAGCAGCGTGCCATTGGCGTTGCCCGGGCCTGCGTTATAGACGTGCACGGTATAAGTGAGCGCGCCGGAAGTGCTGGCGACAGCCGGCCCATTCTTCTGGACAATGACATCGGCGGCATAGGCGTCGAGAAAATTGTTGCCTGGATAATCCTGGACTGCCGTCACATTGACGATGATCTTATTGGAGACCGGGCTGGTCACCCGGTACTGCGGCGGTTCGGTCTGGACGGCCACATAACGTTCGGCTCCCGTATTGGGTTCCAGATTCAGGAACGTGTAATTGCCGCTGCTATCGGTGGTCTGCACCGCAACCAGCGTGGCGTCACTCAGGTTTCCATCACCATTCGGATCACGATAAAGTTTGACCGTGACATTGGCGATGCCAGGCTCGGTGCCGTTTTTGACACCGTCAAAGGCGACACCACCGCTGCCCGCGCCGTTGTCGTTGACGACTTGGCCGCTGATGCTGGCCGCGGTCGTGTTGACGGTTGCGCTGGCACTGCCGGGCACCGCAGTAAAGCCGTTGACGTCAGTCGCAAAATTGACTTCGGCCGTGTTTTGAGCCGGGCTGCAGGTGCCTACCACCTGGAAACTGGTGTGAATGGTGGACGATGCACCCGTAGCCAGGGCGCCGAGATCGCTCCACAATGCCACGCCACCCCCGGACGAAGTTGCAGCCGGGGTCGAAGACACAAACCGAAGGCAGGAACTGTAGCTGTCGGAAACCGGCAAGGTGGCAATGTTGGTGTTGCCGCTGTTGTTGACCACAACATCGAAGGTCACCGTGTCTCCCATACCAGCCGTGAGCGCCGATGTCCGGGTCTTGGTCACTGTTACTCTCGGGTCATTGATGGTGACAGTGGCTGTCGCCGGGCCGGCAGTAACACCACCGCTGGCGCTGGCGCTGACACTGTTCAGCGCGGCAGTACTGTTGCATGCCGCTGCGGCAACCAGCGTCACGCTGATCCTGACCGTGCCACCGGCAGCAATCGGGCCGACATTGGTCCAGACCAGGGAACCGGCACTATTGCTGCTGGGCGCAATACTTGCAGACTGGTAGCTGTAGCAGGACGAACTGTAAGTGTCGGTCAGGGCCACCGTGGCGAGCGATGACCCCCCGGTATTGGTGGCCGTGATGTCGTATTGCACCGAGCCGCCCACCACCGTGATGCCACTGGCCGGCGAGACCCGGACCTTGCTCAGAAGCAGGGACGGCACCGCGCCATTGGTGACAACGGCAGTGTCGGTTGCCACATCGGTGGCATCGGTTGGATCGGTATAAGTGGCGCTCAGGACGTTGCCATCGGAAAATGGCGAACTGCTGCCGGCACTGCCGAAACAGCCCTTGAAGATGCCGCTGCTGGCAGGCGTTTCTGTAAGTGTCAATGAAACCGTGCCGCCAGAGCCACCTGACACATAGACCACGATAGATTCTGGTCTTCCCGCCTGATCCAGATCGGTGACCTTCAGGCACACCTGTTGTGATGTCGTGTAGCTGGTCTTGTCGGCCCCGGTGTTATCCAGGAACTGGACGATGCCAGGTGTACCCAGATCGAGCGCAGTCAGATTGAGCTGCGCCGCGCCAGTGGCCGTGACAGTGCCCTCCGTGCCTTCGAGGGCGGTGCCTGTCACGGTGTAGCCGCCCTGACAGGAACCGGTAGCCCACGGGTACTCATAGATTTTGCTGGTGGTCGTCGTGCTGACAACGTTGCCAGCGCCCAGCGCCTGGCTCAGGTCACAGGCAGTGCCTGGGCCATCGATGTTCAAATTCAGGCTGGTGATGTCGTAAGCGCCAAACGGGTCGCTGACGGTAGCCCGCGCATACAGCGTCTGACCGTTGTTGGCCGAGGTGATGGCGCTGCCGCCAGGATACGCAGCGTCATAGATGCCAAGGCTGTCCACCGTAATGACGGTGGTGGTCGGCAGGTCGATCTTGGAAACCTTGGCGCTGCCATCGTAATCAATGGTAAAGGTGACACCGCTTTGCGCCGTCACTATGTCAAGCGTAATCGCTTGCCCAGCGGGAATCGTCAGGGCGCCAGCCTGCGCCGGGAAGGTAAAGGTTAATAGCCCGCTGCTGGCACTGGCACCGCTGCTTGTCGCTATGGTGGTAGCGCCGTATTTCAGTGTGGCGGTAATGCTTGGATTGGCCACCATTCCGCCGGTTGACACGGTGTAGTAGGCGCTGGCAGCAATGGTTGCGCCAGCAGGGATCGTCAGCTCGCTGGCCAGGGTCGGGGTCTGGGTGAAGGTGGCGGTGGTATTGCCAACGGTGGTCGCCGGCTTTATCGAAACAGCTCCCAGAGTCCAGGTCCGATTGTCTGCATTGCCATAGGTTGGCGACACAGAAGCAGCGCCGGGTTTCGTGCTGGTCGCTGCGTCAACATATGCGTGATTGCTAACATTCCAGAGCTCGGTCTGGCCTGCGGGGGTGGTAATCGCCCGGTTCGTGGACCCCTGTTCAATACTGCCAACGGAGTACAAGAGCTCACCTGTAGCCGAGACGTAGGCCGAGGCCAAGGCCAAACTGCCTGTTGTTCCTGAGTTCGACGAATATGTCCCCAATGGTGTGGTTTGATCAACCCCGGTAAAGGTGGTTGCAGAAGCGACTATCGTCGACGAAGTTGCTGTGACCACCACATTTGCTGCACCGCTCGTTGATATGGATGCATCCTTCATCATAAAGATGTACGAGTCTGTATTGGTTCCGGAGCCAGCATTCTTGCTGCCGACAAGCGTCATCGCAACGCCGTTAAATGTGACGCCACTGACTGTGCCTTGGACAGCGCCATTGGCATTGGTTGGGCTGCCTGTAGCGACAGCAACAAGCAACAATCGGTTGCTGCCACTGCCGGGTGTGTGGGAAAAGGTTAGTGAAGTGGCAGAGGTGCCACTTGAACCACCCGTGGTTGCTGCTACAGCTATGGTCGCCTGGCTCCCACCCCCCAAAATAGCTGTGCTCTTTGCGGTCCCGCTAACAGGCACGGTCCGGCTCATGCTGCCGGTCAAATCGCCGCTGGTACCGTCGTCCGAGAGGTACAGCGTCTTGGTCTTGGTCGGCACCGGCACACTGGCGCTTGCCGCCGCGCAGGTCGGGTAAGTGGAGCTGACCTGGATCGAGTCGCCCAGCTGCATGAAGAAGGTGCCATCGTTGCTGGTCTGCCCGGCGCTGCCGGAACTGGGTAAGCTACCGGTGAAGATACCGGTGTTGACGCCGGTCTCGGTCAAGGTGACCGTTTCAGTGTCCTTGCTGCCGTTGGCCGGATTCTTGACCAGCACCGCTTGTGTCCCGGTCCCCTTAAGATCGGCGTTGCTGAGCGTGACGTAGATCGTATTGCCGACACTGTAGGTCGTCACGGCACTGCCACCCAGTGTGCCGGTGAAACTCAAGGTGCAGATGGCCGGAGTCGCTGGCGGCACGATGAAGGTGTTGCTCGCGCTGATATTGCGGTTGTTCAAATAGACCGAGTTGGTCAGCGCGCCTGCCGCAGTGATCTTGGCGTCATAGGTTATGGTCGTTGAGGCACCGGGCGGAATATCCTGAATCAGATAGCCGGGCGGGGCCAAGGGAAACAATCCACCTGGCCCATCCGCAATCAGCGCACCGTTGACTTTCGTCGTGTTGACCATATAGCTCAGACCGCCGGCTGCGCCAGTCCCGAGGCTATCCACAACTGCTGCAGCGTCAAGCACCGTCAGCCCGGCGTTGTTGATGGTCAAGGTGTATCTAAGGCATTCGCCAATCGCAGCGATGCCATTGGTGTCATTGGCTCCACCGGTGCAATCGCTGGTCATCAAAGCCGCGCTCTTCTGGATGCTGGGCACCGGGAACGGCAGCACCGACGTGCCCATGTCTAGGTAGGGCGCGCCAGGCCCGGCGACCGCCGAATTTTGACCCCAGGCGCCAGTCAGCAGAGTACCGTCGGTGGTGAACAAACGGGTACCAGTGTTGTCGTGGTTGGGCGCTGCAACAATCACCGACTGCAGGCGTTTGACCGGTACCGCCACGTCGTATTTCTGACCGTTGGCAGCGGTCAGCGGCCCCCCGTCGCCGTGGTAATCGACATAAACGGTCGTGTCTCGTTCCACCGTGACCCACAGTGGATTGCCATCATCGGTAGGGGGTATATTGCTGTTGCCCGGAGCCCAGCCAGCGATGATTTCGGTGGTCAGCGCTGCCTTTGGCACCAGCAACGTGCCCCAATCATGCACGTTGTCGGAGGCGGGGGTCGCGCCAAAAGTCCCAACCGCATAGAAGGCAGAACCCGTGGTCGAATAGAAATGCCCACCGGAAGAAACCGGCATCTGAAACCGGCTGACGCTGTTGGCAGCGACGCTGAAGCTGCCTGTACCCGTCAAAGTTTCATAGTTGACAGTGATTGCACCGGCTGCCGGGTTGTAGACAAAAACGTAGCCGATGTCGCCGTTGGCAGATGTGCCGACAGGCGTGTAATAGTCGGAGCTCCAGCGAGCACTCGGATACAAAAGGAACCAGCGAGATTCGTACTTGGCGCCAACGTCGCCGGTAATAAGATGCACTTGCACCGGCTTGTCACACACCAGATGATCGCCCGCCTTGACGCCGCCGTTCATTTGATAGTTAGAGCCCCGGTTTTGGGTCGGCAAATATGTAACGACGCTGGCAATGTCAGTGTAAGTACAACTTGTGTTGTCTTGTGACGCCACCATCAACATACCAACATACTTGAACATGGCGTTGTCAATGGCCGCCTCGTTCTGCCCCACAGGCATCTTGTAGTCGGTGCCGTAATCCCGGAGCGACAGCATTTCAGCGGCGCCGGCCAGAACGGTACCGGGGGTCGTGGCCCACTCGGCGCGCGTGGCAACCACCGCGATGCTGGCACCGATGCGATCCCGTCCATCGTATTTGCGCACGCTCGGGTCACGCGGCAAATCGACTGCGTTGCGGAAGGTGATGACAGTACCCTTGCTGTAAGGCCCCAGAATCTCTGTGCTTGATTGCGTCGGGTTTTCCAAATCCACCTCGTAACCGTCTTCCCAATGGTCGTAGTGGATATAAGTGTTGTCTGCTGTGACGACGATCGAGATCACGGTGTTCATCTGTGCACCGACACCGCTTGTAATCGTCGACAGTGCCTTTTGCACCTGGTCCTCCGGCAGCGGCACGAAAAATTCCTGCACCAGATGGTGATACGTGGCATGAGCGCTGCAAGTCATTAGCGCGAAGATTGACGCGATCAGAACGCGTGCCAGGTGCTTAGCTAGATTCATGTTCGGCAACTCGCAGGACACAAAAAGTGCGGATTAGTAAAGAAGCAGGCCCAAAAAAGCCCACGATTAAACCGTCGGGAACGGACGTCCCAATACAGGGTGTACGGTGCCGAGGGTTGTTATATGTTGTTACGAAATGTAATTTGAAACAGCGTTCACGATGAACGACCGACAAGAACGACCATTTTCAATTAATGGTTATTCGTATCTGATTAGGGCGACGCGAATCCAAACCGGCCAAATACCGCCTGAGCTGACGGCGCCAGCAAGGCCTGCGCAAACGCAGTGGCCGATGACGAAGCTCCCAGGCGCAAGGTTAACCCATAAGCGGCACTGACCTGCAACTCGGACGGCACCTGCACCACTTTCAGACGCGGCACCTCCTTCTGCGCCACCACCGCATTGGTGCAGTAGGTCAAAAAGACATCGGCCCTGCCCTGTTCCATCAGCCAGCCGTAGGCGCTGATGCCTTCGGGCGGCTTGGGCGAATCGGCGGCGCCTGCCAATTTCAGCGCCTTGGCATCCAGTCGCTCGTAAGCGCCAGCCGACATCGCATCGGCCTTGCGAAACAAGGCCCAGGTGTAGTCGCCCGCCGGGTCTGACTTCGGTGTGGACGTGCCCACCCTGACATCCGGACGCAGCAGCGTATCAAGCAAGGTGCCGGGCGTCGCGCTGATTTTGTCGCTGGTCAGTGCGCACAGGCCGTTTCGCACGAAGATGCTCGGCGCTTGCCAACCGCCAGCCAAGGCAAGGCGCTGCGGATGCTCTGTGTCGGCCGAGGCAAACAGTTGCGCAGCTTCGCCCTTTTCAAGCCGCTCGCGCAACAAGCCGGAAGGCCCGTAGGTCAGCGCAATCTTCTGCCCGGTGCGCGCCTCGTAGTCGCTGGCAACGGCATTGAGCGCGCCGCGCAGACTGCCTGCGGCATAAACCTGCACGGCTGCTGGCGGTTGGCTGACAGTCGCCGGTGCCTGCACCTGACTGGCGCATCCAGCCAGCGCCAGCAACCCCGAACACCACAGTGTCGACCGGAACGTCTGTGTCATATCAAGACCTCACTTGCCAGCGTTGGGAAAGAAGACCGACTCGCCGCCAATTTTGTAGCCGGCAATAACGTTCTGTCCGGCTGAGGAGACCAGCCAGTCAATGAGCGCCTGCCCCTCAGCGACCTTGACGTGCGGGTGCTTGGCCGGGTTCACCAGCATCACACCGTACTGGTTGAAAAGACGCTTGTCGCCCTCCACCAGCACCGTCAGGTCGGCCCGGTTCTTGAAATTGAGCCAGGTGCCGCGATCGGCCAAAACATAGGCGCCGCTGCTGGAAGCGATGTTGAGCGCCGGCCCCATGCCGCAGCCGCACTCCTTGTAGCCTGCACCCTTTTTGTCGGGCAGACCTGCAATGTTCCAGAAGCGCAATTCGGCTGCGTGAGTGCCGCTCTTGTCGCCGCGCGAAATAAAGGGCGCGTTGCCGGCCGACAATTTCTTCAGCGCTTCGACGATGTCGTTGCCTTTGGCCTTGGCCGGGTCCGAGATCGGACCGATCAGCACAAAGTCGTTGTACATGACGGGAAAGCGCTTGACGGCGAAGCCTTCGGCAACCACCTTTTCTTCAGCGACCTGATCGTGCACAAAAAGCACATCGGCGTCGCCGCGCCGTCCCATGTCAATGGCCTGCCCGGTGCCGAGCGCCACCACCTTGACTTCGATGCCGCTGGCCTTCTTGAATTCCGGCAGCAAATAGGCAAACAGGCCTGACTGTTCGGTCGAGGTGGTCGATGCCACCACGATCGATTGCCCCTGCGCGGCCACCGAGGCGACAAGAATGGCGGCTGCCAGTGCCAACTTCAAACTCTTCATACCAGTTCTCCTTTAACAAACAAATGGGCGGCCGGATAGCGCTGCTGCAATATCGGGCCATCAAAAAAATCGGCAACAGGCAAATCAGCCAATAGGCGTCCTTGCTCCAGGTAAATCACGCGACTTGCCAGACGCTTGACCTGACCCAGGTTGTGGCTGGCAAATATCAGTGTCATCGCGGCGGCGGAATTGGCAAACTCCTGCATCAGCGCCTCGACTTCGCGCTTGGCATGGGGATCCAGACTGGCGGTGGGCTCATCGAGCAGCAAGACCTGCGGATCGAGCGCCCAGGCACGCGCCATCGCTACGCGCTGCTGCTGCCCGCCGGAGAGCTTGCGGGCGTTGCGCTGGGCCAGTTCCGCCAGACCGACCCGCGCCAGCGCCGACAGGGCAGCGCTCTTGGCCTGCGCCCAGGACCGTCCGCGAAGCCACAAACCCAGCGCAATATTGTTTTGCACCGTCATGCGCAACAAGTGCGGTCTTTGAAACAGCATGGCCTGCTCACTTACGGGCACCGCCTGCACCTGGCCGACAGTCGGCAATAGCAGGCCGTGCAACAGGCGCAATAAGGTGCTCTTGCCACAACCATTAGCCCCGACCAACGCCACGCGCTCGCCCGGCGCAATGCTCAGCGTCACCTCGGACAGCGCGCGCACCGCGCGGCTGGAACTGCCGAAATGCACACTCGCCTGATTGAGCTGAAAAACAGCACTCATGCTGAAACCTGCAGCACCGACGCTGCTTTCGCTGCGCCGCTGCCTTCGGAGACCTCGCGCCAGCGCCGCAGCAAGCCGATCAGCACATTGAGCAGCAGCACCACTGCCAGCAAGATCAAGCCCAGGCCGAGCGCCAGCGGCAAATCGCCCTTGCTAGTCTCCAGGGCAATCGCTGTTGTCATGACACGCGTGAAACCATCGATGTTGCCGCCAACGATCATGACGGCACCAACCTCCGAGATGGCGCGGCCGAAGGACGCGATGATCACGGTCAGCAGCGCGTAACGCTCGTCCCAGGCCAGCAACAGGCTGCGCAGCATGGAGCGGGCACCAAGCGATCGCAATTGCTCGCCGTGCGCGTTTTCAACGTCTTCCACCGCCTGGCGCGTCAAGGCCGTCACGACCGGCAACACCAACAGCGCCTGCGCCAGCACCATCGCCTTGAAACTGAACAGCCAGCCCAGATAACCCAGCGGCCCGGACCGCGACAACAACAGGTAAACCACCAGGCCCACCACCACCGAGGGCACCGCCAGAAAGGTGTTGAGCAAGGTCAGCAAGGCATTGCGCCCGGCAAACCGCCCCACACCCAGCCACGCGCCCAGGAACAGGCCCAGCACGCAGGCGATCACACAGGCGGTGGCGCTGACAGACAAGGAGCGACCCACGATGCTGAGCAAGCCGGGGTCAAGCGAGATAACAAGTTGCAGCGCTGTGGACGCGCTTTCGGTGAAGGAGGTCATTTCGAATACTTTGCGGGACAGACCGCAGCGACACGAGAGTGGCGCCAGCTCTGTCCTCAACTGATTAGACTATCGTAGCCACCAATTGAATTACTAACGATATGAAACGCCGTGCATAGGCTCCAATTCCACTACACCCTCTCTCGCGACAGCAGCCCGGCGCTGGTGCGCAACCCTTTGATTGATTTGCTGCAGGCGGTCTCAGGCCAGGGCTCGATCTCGGCCGGAGCGCGTGCGCTCGGTCTGTCCTATCGCCACGTCTGGGGTGAACTCAAACGCTGGGAGAACGAACTTGGCAATGAACTGGTGGTCTGGGAAAAAGGGCAATCAGCCCGGCTCACTGAGTTTGGCGCCAAGCTGATGTGGGCCGAACGCCAGGCCCAGGCCCGGCTGGCACCGCAGATTGAAGCACTGCGCGCCGAGTTGGAGCGCACCTACGCCCAGGCCTTTGACGACTCGGTTCATGTGGTCACGCTCTACGCCAGCCACGACGAGGCGCTCAGCACCCTGCGCGAGTACGCTCTGCAGCAGGCCTACACGCAGACACAGGGCCAGCTGCATCTGGACATTCGCTTCACTGGAAGCGTGGATGCGATCCGGGCGTTGAACGAAGGCCGCTGCGTGATGGCGGGTTTTCACACCTTGCTCGATAGCGGCACCAGGACACTGACAGCACGCGCCTACAAGCCGCTGCTGCAGCCAGGTCTGCACAAGATCATCGGGTTTGCACAACGGACTCAGGGCTTGATGGTGGCCAGGGGAAATCCTATGGGCCTGCACTCGCTGCAGGACGTCGCAGCAAAACAGGCGCGCTTTGCGAATCGGGCGCTGGGCACAGGCACGCGCGTGGCGCTCGACGAGTTGCTGACCCGCGCTGCTGTGCCAGCAGCAGCTATCACAGGTTATGAGCACACCGAGCCTTCGCACGCGGCCGTAGCCAACGCGGTGGCGGCGAGTCAGTTTGATGCCGGCCTGGGCATTGCCGCAGCCGCGCAACGCGCAGGGCTTGACTTTGTGCCACTGACCGAAGAGCGTTACCACCTGGTCTGTCTGAAGTCGGCATTGACGCAACCCGGAACGCTGGCCCTGCTGCAACTCTTGCGGATGCCCGAGTGGCAGGCAGTCATGGAAGATATTCCTGGCTACAGCGCCTTGCAGTGTGGTGAAGTGTTGTCCATGCGCCGGGTTTTGCCCTGGTGGGACTATCGCCAACAAAAAAGGCCGTGAAACCGGTGCCAAACTTAAGATTTAAGCTGGCAATGCCCCATTGACAACAAGCATCATCCAACTTCTGGTTTACCCGCATAGGAGTAATCGGGGCAGCCTGTATGCTATGCGGCAATTAGGGCAGGGATCAGACAACCGGTAGGCAATCCACAAGGAGTTTGCGCGTACCCGAAATGGAGACAAGTTCATGGTTCCGCCACGCGAAAATTGGAGCTTCAATGTCGGAGCGTCGCCGGCCAGCTATCCTGGAATGGGGATCGATGAAGGACCGGATTCACCCAAACCCTTCATCATTGAATCGCATGCACGCTGCGAGTATCAGGGCCTGAAGCCCTATGAGTCATGCGACTACTCGACTTTGGTGCCGGCCGATTTTCAGATTGCGCTTGAACGCAACGCACGCCTGATCGCGCAGGCCACCTCAGTGTTAACCATGCTCGGCAGATCCGTCGCCGATTTCGGCAGCATGATTGTCTTGACTGACGGTACTGGAACCATTCTGCGTACCCAATGTCAAAGCACCTTCATTGAGCAGGCCGATAAGGTTGCGCTGCGCCCGGGTGTCAGTTGGTCTGAATCATCCAAGGGCACCAATGCCGTGGGTACCGCCCTGATTCTGGAGTCGGACATCTTCGTGCAGGGTGAAGAACATTTCTTTCAGTCGAATCATTTCCTCAGCTGTGCGGCCTCACCCATTCTGGATCATTCAAGCAATGTCATTGGCGTGTTGGACGCCTCGGGTGACAAGCGCTCTTTTCACGCGCACACTGCGGGTCTGGTGGCGATGTGTGCTCGAACCATTGAGAACAACTGGTTCCGGGACAAATTTCGTCAAACGCCACAGTTGCACTTCCATGCCGTCGCCGAACTGATCGGCACGTCTGAAGAGGGCATCATTGCTTTTGGCGAGGACGGGCAAATCCTGGGCGCCAACCGGGAGGCATTGAGAATCCTGGACATCAGCGCATCCACTTTGCGCGTCAAGGGTCTGCGCCTGCTCTTTGGCTTGGGCTTCGCAGAGCTCATGGACAAGTTGCGCTACACCACGATGACCCCAATGCAGTTGCACCTGAGTAACGGGAAAACTATTTTTATTCGTGTCAGCTGGAACGAGGCTTCCGGAATCTCGAAGTCAGTCAATGCCTCCTTCGCCCAGATGCATCCGGCACGCCCTGTGGCAGCACCCTCACTACTTCTTGCGAAAGGCGCACCGGCAGCAAGAAAATCCAGCTACCAGCTTGATGAACTCGACGCCGGCGACGCGCAGGTGCGGGCGGTAGCGCAGAAAGTTCGCCAGGTCATCGACAGGGATATTTCAATTCTGATTGTCGGTGAGACCGGCACCGGCAAAGAACTTTTGGCCAATGCCATACATCAATTCAGCAGACGCCGGAATCAGCCTTTTGTTGCGATCAACTGCGCCTCGATTCCGGAACAGTTGATCGAGTCCGAATTGTTTGGCTATGAAGAGGGTGCCTTCACTGGCGCCAAGCGCAAGGGAGATCAGGGAAAGCTGTCGCAGGCCAATGGTGGAACACTTTTTCTTGATGAAATTGGCGACATGCCCTTGCCATTGCAAGCGCGCTTGCTGCGGGTCTTGCAGGAGCGCAAAGTCGTTGCCTTGGGCGGGCACCGTTCGACCGACATCGACATCAACCTGATTTGCGCGACGCACCGAAACCTGCGCGAACTGATGGATCAAAGGAGCTTCCGCGACGATCTTTATTACCGCATCAACGGTATTTCGGTCAAGCTGCCGCCCTTGCGTGAGCGAACTGACCTGCCAGGACTGTGCCAAAGGATCTTGCGCGAGTTGTCGCCGAATCACGCGCTGAGTATTCAGTCCTCATTGATGGACTCCTTTTTGCGCTATGCCTGGCCGGGCAACCTGCGCCAACTCAACAATGTTCTGAAGACGGCCGCCGTCATCGCCATGAGCGACCGTGAAATCACCACAGCGCATCTCGCTGACGATTTCAAGGAAGAACTTGCAGCGCTCAGTCCTCCGACTTTGGCGAGGACTGGCGCGGTTGATGGTCCCAAGCGGTCGGCACTGCCGACTCGGCCGCTTGCCGCCGGGGAGTTCATCAACACTTGGGATCTGGCCAATTTGACAGCATCGAAGGCAACGCCGACAAACAGCCTGGAACAGCTTGAAATCACGACCATCATGCGCGTACTCGCCGCCTGTGCTGGCAATGTATCCTTGGCCTCGAAGCAACTCAATATCAGTCGCAACACGATTTACCGCAAGCTCAACCGGCAAACGTGATTCTTTACCGCGTCGGTTTGTCCAGCGCATAGCGCACGCTGATCCAGATGGATCGCGGCGCGCCAGGGGCGTAGAAAGTTGATTGGACAAGCGGATAGCCCGCAGCGCTTGATCCACCCAATGATCTTGCGACAAAATTCCCGTTGGCATCGAAACCGGTCGGGCCAAGCTGAGCAGCCGTGTTGTAGCTCGTATCGAAGATATTATTGACTTGCGCCGTCAGTTGCCACTGCGGTGTTACCCTGTAGCTGGCAGCCAGATTGAAAACCACATAGCCAGCGCTTTGGCCTGGCCCCAGGTAATTCGTCGCATCCGCCTGGTGCGCATTGTTCTCGTTGCCGCGTGCAAACGCACTGCTAAGCGCCAGCATGCTGACACTCAGCATGAAGGTCGGTGAAACTGCGTAATCAGCAAACAGTTTGAGCGATTGACGTGGGATCAGCGGTATCTTGTCGCCGGGTCGAATGCTGATGGTGCCCTCCAGCCCAGGGGTGCCGGCCATTGCCGCCTCGTTGCTGCTGTTGCCTGTGCCGTTGACCGTTTCGGCGCTCTGGTAGGTCGCATCCAGCCAAGTGTATTGGGCGCCCAAATTCAAGTTGCCAAGCTTCGCACCAAGGCCGAGTTCGAGCCCCTGACGCCGGGTTTTGCCATAGTTCCTGAAGTAACCAAACCCGGCCTGGTTGTCGGCCACAAAAAGGATGTCGTCATGATTTTCAGCGCTGAAGATACCCGCATTCCATTGCATATTGCCGCTCGCGGTACCGCGCAGACCAGCCTCCAGCGTCTGTGTGACCACCTGTCTGAGCGGCGGATCACCGGCCATGGCATTGGGCAGCTTGCACGGCTGGTCCGGATTGGCACAACCCAGTTCGATGGCAGTCGGCGCGCGGCTGCTCTGGCTGTAGCCAGCATAGGCGTTGAGTGCCCGGTTCGGGCTGAAGGTGAGACCGATAGCTGGATTGAAGCGTGCAAAGCGATGATCGCCACTGAGCGAGGCGCCGTCGCCGTCGCCATGAATCTGGTCGCGGTTCTCAATGCCGGTGCGGTTGTAGCGGCCCGACAGGGTCAGGTGCAGGTTATTCTGAACCGACAGTGTGTCGCTGACATAGACACTCCAGGTCTGGATGCGGCCCGCCAGATCAACCCGCGTGTCGTAGGGTTCACCGTCCACTGTGCCACCGCTAACGCCATCACCATAGGCATTGACAGCGGTGATGCTGCGATCCGGATTCACATAGCCAAGCTGCGACGACTGCCGAAAACTGACACGGCTGGCGTCAACCGCCGCGCCCGCCACAAAGCGGTTGCGCTTACCACCGAGTTCACCCAGCGCCGCAATCTGCCCTGACAGACCGTAGTTCTGCTGCGCGGTCTGCGTGCGGTTGATCAAACCATTGCACTTTTCAGCGGGCTCATCATTTTGCAGCGCCTGCGCAATGCAACGCCACAAGGGAAATGGCGTGTTCGATGCTGTAGCCCCTTTGACCGGATAGCCGCTGTAGCCTGCCAAAGCCAGCGCTGCTTGATCGGCGGCGCTGGGCTGATAGACCGACTGGTCGAGCGAGCCCTCATTGATGTCGCCGTTGTAAGTCGAGGTGTTGATATCGCGGTAATACGCATTGCCGGAGAAAAGCAAGTCGTCGTTGAAGGCGTGGTTCGCGGCCAGACTGAGCAGCGTCGAGCGGTTCTGCGTCACATCTGGCCTGGTGTAGACACTGGTGCGGTCACGCGCCAGCAATCCCTGCTCCTGCAAACCGTTACCGCTCAATTGATTGTCGGCATGTGAAAGCGTCAGTTTGAGATCGGTTTCACCGCTTCGCCAGCCCAACTTGCCGAAGAACTGACGCACGTCCGAAGGCGAATCCTTGCGCCACCCCTCCTCCCGGAACAGGTTGGCGTTGAAATACCAGTTCAGCCCCTGCTCGTTGGAGCTGCCATGCTCAAACTCGGCGCTGCGCCGGGCATGACTGCCCGCAGTTCCCCGTAGCGAGGTACCCGGGTCACTGCTGCCATTCTTGGTCTGGACCGACAAGGCGCCACCCAGGGTGTTGAGGCCAAACAGCGGATTGGAGCCTGGCATCAAGGTGAGGCAGGAGATCGCCGAACGCGGAATCAGGTCCCAACTCACGACATCGCCAAACGGCTGATTCATGCGTACGCCATCCATGTAGACCGACAAGCCCTGCGGTGTCCCCAGCAGCGGCGAGGCAGTGTAGCCGCGGTAGTTCACATCCATCTGAAAGGGGTTGCCCTGCATCTCGTTGACGTGGACGCTGCCAAGCCTTCGGTTCATGAAGTCGCCGAGCTCGAGCGCACCGCTGCGTTCGATGTCGCGGCTACTGGCACTTTGCACAGGCGCCGCAATCTCGTTGCGCGACTGACCCATGCCGGGCAACGGCATGCTGGCGATAACTTCAACACTTGGCAAGGTCTGCGTCTGCTGTGCGCCTGCATTGAAACTACCTGCCGCGGCGAACGCGAGCATCAAAGTGGCATTGTTGAGTAAATCCGTTCTCATCGTTCCTTTTTGATAAGCGCTGCGGCAATGTGCAGACGCAAGCTGTGTCATCTGCCTGAACCGATGTGTGACAGTTGTGAAAAGAGATGCACGAAACGTGCCGATGCTGGTCCGACTTGAGTGGCATGCAACTTGCGCTTGCAATGCCCGGAGCGGTACTGGCTGAAGCAAGTGTTCAAGAATTTGTCACTGATGTTCCCTTTTAGAAGAATCAGGTGTCAAGTTATGAGGGTTTACCCGGTCTGATGCATGCGGATCAGCAGCCAGCGTCGTTCCTGAAAGTGAATTGATCCTTAACTCAACAATGGATGGAGACTACGATGAAAAATTTGAACGCACTGGCCATCAGCATCTCGGTATTGGGTGCTATTGCGACCTTTCTCGCGCTCGGGCCACTCAGCGGCGTATATCTGATTTGGGCGGCCTTCGTCGCCTGGGGCGCATTTTTTGCGCTCGGTGCCGACATGGCAGCGCTGCAAAAAGTGATTGTCTGTGGCATCTTTGGCGCGCTGGTGGCCTGGCTGGTGGCGGTCGTCATTCTGGCGGTTCCGATGGCCGGCGCGCTGGGCTTGCCGCTTTGGGCTGCTATTGTTGTCGGCGTCGGTGTGGTGGCGGTGGTGCTGGCAGCCAATGTGCCAGCCCTGTCAACCATTCCAGCGACGGTCTTCGGTTTTGCCGCCAGCTTTGCCTTTTTGCTGCAAACCCCTGACGTGCTCAAACTTGACGTTCTGCTGTCAGCCAGCCTGAAGAACTCCCTCGTGGTGATTTCGCTGTCCCTGATTGCCGGCACCGTGTTTGGCCTGATCTCGGCACGCTGGGGCGCTGCAATGACCAAGGAGTGATTGGGCGAAAGCGGCACTACGCTGCGAGGTGAATCAGCCCGTGGCGTAGCGCCAGCAGGGTGATCTCGGCCTGGTTGCTCAGGCCGAGCTTTTGTTTGATGTTGTAGAGGTGGGTTCCGACCGTCGAGCCTGACAACTTCAGGGTGTCCGAGATTTGCACCACCGACTGCCCGCGCGCAAGTTGTACAAACACCTCAAACTCACGCGCCGAGAGCTTTTCTACCGGACTCTTGTCACCGCTGATCGCCTGCAGGGCAATGCGCTGCGCAATTTGCGCATCAACATAGCGCTGACCTTTGGCAAGTGCACGAATCGCATCAAGCAGGACTTCGGGCGCGCTGCGTTTTGACAGGTAGCCCATCGCACCAGCCTGCAGTGCGCGCATCGGGTGGCTGATGTCCTCGTGCGCCGACAAGGCCAGAATTCGCACCTGGCTGTCTTTGGCAGTCAAGCGCTTGATCGCTTCGATACCGCCCATTCCAGGCATGGCAATGTCCATCACGACCACATCAACCGCGAGCACCTCGATGGCCTGGCAAACCGCTTCGCCGCTGTCAGCTTCGGCCACCACTTCAATATCATCACTGGCCTCCAGCAGGAGCTTGAAGCCCATGCGCACCACCGCATGGTCATCGACCAGCATGACTTTCAATTTGGGCATTCTTTTGCTTCTTGCGTGAGGGGCAGCTTGACTTGAATCCCGACACCGCTTGGCTCCAGCTGTGTCAGCTTGAAACTGCCGCCCAGTGCCTGCGCTCTCTCGCGCATACCTGACAGACCGTAATGACCGGCGCTTTGAAAGTGCGTTACCCGGCCCATGCCATCGTCGACAATTTCCAGTTGCAATGACTGCGCCGAGACAGACAGCCGAACCTCGAGCTTATTGGCATGGGCGTGCCGCACTGCATTGGTGACGGCCTCCTGAACTATCCGAAACACCGCAGTGGCCAGTTCGTCATCCAGGGCGTCGAGCCCTTCGGGCAGGCTGGCGTTCACAGCAAGATCGGGGTGCTGCAGCCGACACTCGCCGAGCAGATCACGCAGCGCGTCATGCAAGCCAAAATGATCCAGTGCGAGCGGCCGCAGTTTCGAGATCAGCCTGTGCATTCCGTCATAAATCTGATCAGCGCACTGCATCACCAGACGCGCCGACTGTTCGATCGACGGATCCTTGCCGGCGGCGCGCCGGGCAATCACCAAACTCACGCTTTTGATGGCCGTCACCTGCTGTCCGAGCTCATCATGCAACTCGCGTGAAATGGCGCCCCGTTCCGCTTCAATGCGTTTCTGAATAGTCTGCGTAAGCTCCCGGTTCTCGGCCAGCGCCTGCGCCGCCTCCCTGGCCTGTCGCTTGGCTTCAATGCTGTCCTGAACCGATTGCGCCATGTGGTTGAAAGCGGCGCCAATCTGGCGTCCTTCGCGTCCGGACAAATCGCTCAGGCGTGTGCTGTAGTCGCCGCCTGCCATGTCACGCAAACCCTGGACCACCTTGTGCAAAGGCTTCAAGGCGCGACCCATCAAGGCATACACCACGACGTTACCCAGAACAAAACCCGCCAGAACCATCCAGAGCATAGGGCGCAGGTCGTCCCAGCCGTCGAGCACTGCGCGCGAGGCATCGGCCTGCAATAACAGGCGCCCTGTTGGCAGACTGATTTCCTTGGGTGCCAGCGGCGGTGCCACGATGTTCGTGTACCACCCCGGCGCCTCGCGGCCTACCTTGTAAACAGACGGTGGGGAACTGAAGATCAGCTTGTTCTGATCGTCCCGCAATTCGACTTCGTTGGCACGAATGCGGCCGACCTGCTTCAGGAACTCGGCCATGCCCGCCAGTCCGCTGGTGCCATACACCCACTGCATGCGCGAGAGCAACTGGGTCGCCACGACATTGGCACCCAGCACCTCGTCATGCACGCTGCGCCGCGTGTTGTCAATCTGCAAACCAATGAGCACGGACGCGAACACAGCCATCAAAGCCGTGATGATCAAGTTCACCTGCAGTCGAAGGCTCATAGCTTGGTAGTTAGGCCGGTTTCCCGGAATGGAAAGTTTCACAGTCAGCCAGATGATTGATCATACTGAGCAAACCCTGTGCCATGACTGACAGCGCCAGCAACCGGGCGCCGGAGCCACAATTCATGAAAATCATGAGGACATGTTCAGGCATTTCCTGATGTGACGTGCAAGAGAGCAATCTAGACTGCTCTCGTCTTACAAGGATTTTTCCATGCCCATTTCTGTTAACTCGTTGCCTGTCAGATACCTGCCAGCAGCCTTGCTTTGGGCGCTGTTTACACCGTTGGCAATGTCGGCTGCCGGCACTGAAGTTAGCGTTGCACAGGCAAGCGCCGAGAGCGCCGCGCTGGATCTGAAGCCGGTGGTGGTGACCGCCACCCGCATCGATCAGACCGCTTTCGAACTGCCTTTGTCGATCGACCGACTGAACAAGGAGCAGTTGCAGGACGGTCGACTGCAGATCAATCTGGCCGAATCGATGGGACGCGTGCCTGGCATCGTGGTCAACAACCGCAGTTATCTGGCCGGAGACACACAGATCTCCTCGCGTGGCTTTGGCGCGCGGGCGGGCTTTGGGGTGCGCGGCCTGCGTCTGTATTCTGACGGCATTCCGGCCACCATGCCCGACGGCCAGGGGCAGGTCTCGCACTTTGATCTTGGCTCGGCGGCCCGGGTCGAAGTCCTGCGCGGACCGTTTTCCGTGCTCTATGGGAGTTCCTCGGGTGGCGTAATTTCGGTCTTTACCGAGGACGGTGACCCCGGCGCCAAGATCGAGCCCTCTATCGCGTATGGCAGTTACGGCAGTCGGCGTCTGGGCAGCAAGGTTTCGGGCGACACGGGCAGCCTCAATTATGTGGCCGACGTTTCCTCCTACACGACCGATGGTTACCGCGACCATAGCGCCGGCAGGCGCGAGCTGCAAAACGGCAAGCTTCGCTGGAATCCGGACACTGACTCATCGCTCACGCTGGTCCTCAATGCGGTGAACATGCCAAATCTTCAGGACCCGATGGGGCTGGATCGTCGCAGCTATGAGGCCAACCCGACCCAGGCGCTGGCCGGCGCTTACAGCTACAACACGCGCAAGAGCAGCGACCAGCAACAGGCAGGACTGGCCTATGAGAGAAAACTCGGCACTCAGGACACGCTGAACTCCACGCTCTACCTCGGGCATCGGAACAACATCACTTTTCAGTCCATTCCAGCGGCGTCGCAGACGCCCGACACCAGCCCGGGCGGCGTCTCCGCGCTGGCCCGGGAATACGGGGGCATTGATCTTCGCTGGACCCACAGGGGCGAGCTGGCGCAGGCACCGCTGACCCTCAGCGCCGGCCTCAACTACGACAATCTGGATGAGGCTCGCAAGGGCTATCTGAACTTCATCGGTAGCCAATTGGGTGTACTGGGCGCCCTGCGCCGGGACGAGGACAACCAGCTTTACAACTTCGACCAGTACCTGCAAGCACAGTGGGAGCCTACCAAGGCCTGGTTGCTGATGGCCGGGCTGCGACGCAACGCAGTTCAGTTTTCATCGAAGGACAAGTACATCACCGGCACCAATCTTGATGACAGTGGCAGTGTCAACTTCTCCGACACCACGCCGGTGCTGGGCGCGACCTGGCGTGCCAGCGAGGCCTTGAACCTCTATGCCACTTTTGGTAAAGGCTTTGAGACGCCCACCATGAACGAACTGGCCTACCGCAATGGCGCACCTGGCATGAACCTAAGCCTGCAGGCGGCCAAGAGCAACAACCTTGAATTTGGTATCAAAACCATCCTGAGCAAAAAAACCCTGTTCAACCTGGCCTTGTTCGAAGTCCGTACGGAAAACGAAATCGTCGTTGACACCAGCCTGTTCGGACGCACCTACTACCGAAACGGTGGCCGTACCGAACGCTCTGGCCTGGAAGCGGCACTATCGACAAGCTGGGATAACGGCGTCAACCTGGCGCTCGCCTATACCAATCTGAGTGCGGTTTACAGCGACACGGTGCTGGGTTCAACCATACTCGCCGGCAACTACATTCCCGGCATTCCGCGCTCGACGCTGACCGCCGAAGCCACCTGGAAACACAAGCCCAGCGGCTTCAACGTCGGGTTTGAGTTGCGCAGCATCGGCAAGATCTGGGTCGATGACGCCAATAGCGATGCCGCAGAGGCCAAGACCATAATGAATCTGCGACTGGGTTTCGAACAGATTGCCAGCGGCTGGAAGCTGAAGGAATTTTTGCGCATCGACAATCTGGGCAACCAAACGGCTGTCGGCTCTGTGATTGTGAATGAAGGAAACAAGCGCTACTTTGAACCGGAACCTGGACGCAACTGGCTGCTCGGCGTTGCCGCCAGCTACCTCTTCTGATGCTTGCCAGCACAGCGCCATTGCCACTGTTGCAGTGACAGGCCTTGCCTGTTACTGATTGACACAGTTCACAGGGTTAACACGGGTCGTAGAAACCCGAATGTCAAGCCAAAAGCACCGGGAACCTGCTCCCAGGAATGACATTGATTGTTTTTGGTCCGTCTGGCACAAGTATTGCTGTTCCGAAGCTTGTTGAGCACGCCCACGCGGGTTCGACAGGCCATAAATCTATTTGGAGAAATAATGAAACGAACCTTAACCTATCTATTTTTAGTGGGGATATTGCTTGGTCTGACGGCGGGTCCCGCTGCCGCGCGTGTCACCGACAAGGACATTGAGAACGATGCCAAAACCGTAGGTGACGTCGTGACCTACGGCATGGGTACCAAGCTGCAACGCTACAGCCCATCAACCAAGATTGACACCAAGAACGTCAAAGATCTGGTGCCAGCCTGGTCTTTCTCTTTTGGCGGTGAAAAGCAGCGCGGCCAACAGTCGCAACCGGTCGTTCACAACGGCAAGATGTTCGTGACCGGTTCCTACTCGCGTGCCTGGGCGCTGGATTCCAAGACCGGCAAGAAACTATGGGAATACAACCATAAGCTGCCCGACGGCATCATGCCCTGCTGCGACGTGATCAACCGCGGCGGCGCCCTGTACGAAAACCTGTTTATTTTCGGAACACTGGATTCGGTTCTGGTGGCACTGGATCAGGATACCGGCAAGGTGGTCTGGAAAGAGAAAGTCGGTGACTACGCTGACGGCTACTCGATCACGGCAGTACCCGTCATTGCCAAGGGCATGGTCATTACCGGCATGGCGGGCGGCGAATTCGGCGTGGTAGGCCGTGTCACCGCGTTCGACGCCAAGACCGGCAAGCAGGTCTGGATGCGACCCACCGTCGAAGGCCACATGGGCACCAAGGACGGCAAGGAAAATGGCATCTCTGGCACAACCAACGCGACCTGGCCGGGCGACCTGTGGAAGACCGGTGGCGCCTCGCCGTGGATGGGTTGCTCGTTCGATCCCGAAACCAACCTCGCTTACTGCGGCACCGGCAATCCGGGTCCGTGGAACTCGGCACTGCGCCCGGGCGACAACCTGTTCTCCTGCTCTACTGTCGCGATTGATGTCGATACCGGCAAGATTGCCTGGCACTTCCAGCACACACCCAATGACGGCTGGGACTTTGACGCGATGACAGTCGACATCCTGTACACAGACAAAGCCGGCCGCAAGCTGATCGGCAAGCCCGACAAGAATGGTTTCTTCTACGTGCTCGATGCCAAGACGGGCGCCTTTGTACGCGGTTTCCCGTTTGTCAAGAAGTTGACTTGGGCCACGGGTCTGGACCCGAAGACCGGTCGCCCACTGTTCGTCCCGGAAAACCGTCCTGGCGATCCGGTCAAGAGCGCCGACGGCAAGAAGGGCACCAGCGTGTTCACAGCGCCGTCCTTCCTCGGCGGCACCAATCAACAGGGGTCTGCTTACAGCCCGGATACCGGCCTGTTCTATGTGCCGACCACCGAATGGGGTATGGAAATCTGGAATGAACCGGTTGCTTACAAGAAGGGCGCCGCCTATCTGGGCGCGGGCTTCACCATCAAGAAGGTGTTCGATGATTACATAGGCGCCCTGCGTGCGATCGACCCAGCCACTGGCAAGATTGTCTGGGAAGTGAAGGATCCGGCACCACTGTGGGGTGGCGCACTGGTGACCAAGGGCAATCTGGTGTTCTGGGGTACGCCGCACGGTGAACTCAAGGCAGCCGATGCCAAGACCGGCAAAGTGCTCTGGTCGTTCCAGACCGGCTCCGGCATTATTGCCCCGCCAATCAGCTGGGAGCAGGACGGCGAGCAGTACATATCGGTGGTCAGCGGTTGGGGCGGTGCTGTTCCACTCTGGGGTGGCGATGTAGCCAAGCAAGTGGCTGACATCACCCAAGGCGGAATGACCTGGGTTTTCAAGCTGCACAAGGCCAAGTAATTCAGGGAGTTTTGGGTGGCGGTGGCGCGTTGACAACAACATGCCACCGCCTTGCGATGGTCGGCGCAGCACCGGTTGGCGCCGAACCTTTTTTACTGCGTCCGAGCGCATCAGTGCCGGACGCACTTGTCATTTGAAGAGGATTTCACATGCTTCCATGCTCATTTTGCCGCCCTGCCTCAAGCCGCTTTCACAAAGCCGGGCGCAGCCTCGCTGCGATGGCTAGCTTGGCGCTGGTCGTTCTTCTGGCAGCACCGCTTGCGCATAGCCAGGATAAAACAGCCTTGCAAAAGATTCAGCAAAGCGGCGTACTGTCGGTTGCCCTGTACAAGGACTTCGCGCCCTTCTCAGACAACGGCAAGGGGATCGATGTTGAGTTGGCGCAGGCGCTGGCCGGCAAACTCGGAGTAAAGATGTCGCCGCTGTGGTTCAGTGCCAGCGACGACGTGGATGGTGACCTGCGCAAGATGGTCTGGAAGGGCACGCCCATCGGCTATGGCCCGGCCGACCTCATGATGCACGTGCCGGCGGACCCGCAGTACATGGCCAAGGTCGATCAGGTGAAGATTTTCGGCGCCTATCACCGTGAGCGCTTTGCCGTAGGCCGGCAACTCGAAGCGCTGCCAACGCTGGAGAATCTGGAGCCGTTCGAAAAACTTTCGCTCGGCGTCGAAGGTGAAAGCATGGGCGCGCTCGTTATGCTGTCCGCCGATGGCGGAAGATACCGCGAAAAACTGAAAATCTTTAAGAGCACCGAAGACGCCATTGTCGCCCTGAAGTCCGGCGCGGTGGCGGCGGTGCTGGGACAACAAGGCGAGTTGGAAAACGGCGTCGGTGCCGATGCCCGCTTCGCCATCGACCTGCCGCCGAATCAGCTTCTGAAGATGCAGCAGTGGCGCATCGGCCTGGCTGTCAAGGCTGAAAACATCGAACTGACCAAGGCGCTGGAAACTGCCATGAGTGAGTTGATGGCCGATGGCACGGTGACGCGCATCATGCAAGGCTACGGCCTGAAGCATCGACTGCCATAAGCCCGGCGGCCAAGAGTCCAAGAACGACGCAGCAGTTGACTCGTTTTGGAACACCTGGATGCAGTATCCAACCCATGCACGGTGACAAAGACTGGTTCGTGCAATTGGCACGCCAATTGCAACGCCTGTACATCAACCTTTTTGTATCCACCTGGAGACCCTTCATGAAATTCAAGACATCCATCCTTTGTGGCTGCTTCATGTTCTGTGCGGCAGCACTTTCGTCCATGCACGCAGAGGCACACGGCGATGTCACGCCACAGGCCGTCGACACGCACTCCCTGCCGCCATTGGGCGAAGAACTGCGCACCGAGAACCCTTATCGCGGCCTGCCCGAAGCGATCAAGGTCGGAGTTTCAGCCTACACGCAGAACTGCGCTCGCTGCCATGGCATTGAGGCCGTATCGGGCGGCATGTCACCGGACCTGCGCGAAATGGACAGCGAGTGCCTGGAACAGAAGGATGAAGCCAAGAAGGCCGCCTGCTTCAAGGAGGTTGATAACTATTTCATGGCTACCACCCTGAAGGGCCGGGTGCGCAACGGCGCCGTCTACATGCCACCCTACAAAGGCGTCTTCAACCAGGAAGCGATCTGGGCGATGAAGGCCTATCTGGAGACACGGCGCACTGCGCCCTAAGGACGGCCAACAAGCCCCGCAATGAACCGAAACATTGTCATTGCGAGCGAAGCGTGGCAATCCATGTCTTTGGTATTCCAGCATGGACCGCCACGTCGCTTCGCTCCTCGCAGCGACAAGATGATCGGTGCTTCGCGATGACGACGATTCGCACAGAGCAGCCAACCGGCAGTCGCGCGCTGCTGTGGTTCATGCTGGCCTGTCTGATGTGGCTGGTAGCCGGCAGCAGCGCACTGGCCGGCGTCATGACGCGCGCGGAGTTGAGCAAGCGCTTTGCGGCGCCCTACATCATTGGTGAGAAGGACGCGCAAATGCCGGTCTGGCCGATCTTCGAACCAAACTTTCAGCAAAAGGAAAGCGCCAATCAACTGGTAGGCTATGTTTTTGAATCGGTCGATCTGGCACCGGTGCCGGGATTCTCCGGCGTGCCGATCAATCTGCTCATCGCCATGGACCAGCGCGGCAACTTTCTCGACGTCAGCGTGCTGTCACAGCACGAGCCGGTGTTTGTCGGCGGTCTGGGCGAAGTGCCAATGCACGGCTTCGTCAGTCAGTACAAGGGACTCTCGCTGAAACAGAACATCAAGATTCTGGTCGGCCCGCACGGCCCAAGAACCCTCTCGCCACAAGCGGCCGAACTCGACGGCATCACCCGCGCCACGGCTTCGCTGCGCATCATCAACCAGAGTATTCTCTCTTCGGCACTGAAGGTGGCACGAAAGAAACTCGGTTTTGCCGAAGGTCGCGACCCAGAGTTGATTGCCCGCATCAAACGCGATGTAATGGAATCGCACACGGTCAAGGCCTTGCGCGACGCTGGTCTGATCCAGCACTATGTTCTCAGCAACGCCGATGTTGAAAAGAAATTTGCCGGCGGAAACGGTGCCGGCCTGGACAGTGAGGCGCTGGCCCATCCGCAGGATCCCTTCATCGATCTCTACCTGGCCTATGTTTCCGTTCCCACGATCGGGCGCAACCTCCTGAGTGAGGCTTCATGGAACAAACTGCAGAGCCGGCTCGAGCCAGATGATCACGCCATCCTCGTGATGTCCAAGGGACGTTACAGCGTGACCGGTGAAGACTTCCTGCGCGGCAGCGCGCCGGACCGCATCGTGCTCCGACAGGATCAGTTGCCGATCGAAATGCGCGACCTCAATCTCGATCTGACACTGAAGGAGGAGATCGCTGCCGGCCTGGAGCGCGAGACCCTGACCGTTTTCAGGATCATCGGGCGCTCCGGCCTGGACCCCTCGCACCCGCTGGACTTGGTGCTGCCGGTGACACGTCTGAAGGGCATGATTTTTCCGGAGCGCATCATTGAGGACTTCAGCATCAGCCTGAGCTTGCCTGAGCGTTTTTACACGGTACCCGAAGGCGACAACAAATCCTGGCAGGGCAGTTGGCGCGAACGCCGCGGCGAAGTTCTGGTTCTGCTGTTCGGCCTAGCGATTCTCTCGATAGCTCTGGTGCTGCAAAAGAAGCTGGTCGCGCAGCAGCGCCGCTTTACGCTGTTCAGAAATGCCTTTTTGCTGTTCACCCTGTTCTTCATCGGCTGGTATGCGCAGGGCCAACTCTCCATCGTCAACCTGACCAGCGTGTTGCAGGCGCTGATGGCGGGACGCAGTCTGAGCTTCTATCTGTACGACCCGATGACGGTGACGCTGACCGTCTTCACCGTCGTCTCGCTGGTGTTCTGGGGGCGCGCAACTTTTTGCGGCTGGCTCTGCCCGTTTGGTGCCTTGCAGGAATTTGTGGCCAGGTTGGGCCGTCTGTTGAAAATCAGACCGCACCGGCTCAAGCCCGAAACCGACCGCCGCCTGAAGCGGATCAAGTACCTGCTGCTGGCTGGCATTGTGCTCAGTGCGGCCCTGTCATCGAACATCACGGATCTGGCCGTCGAACTCGAGCCCTTCAAGACCGCCATCACCCTCAATTTCGTGCGGGACTGGCCCTTTGTCGTCTATGCCTTGGGCTTGCTGCTGGCCAATTTGTTCATCTACAAATTTTTCTGCCGCGTACTTTGCCCGTTCGGCGCCGCTCTGGTGCTGCTCGGTCGCCTGCGCATCCTCAAATGGATTCCCCGGCGCAGCGAGTGCGGCACCTCCTGCCAGACCTGCAACCACCGCTGTCCCTATCAGGCCATCACGCCGATTGGCGTGGTTCAATACGACGAGTGCTTTCAGTGCATGGACTGCGTCATCATCTATGCCAGCGATGAAAAGTGCGCACCGCTGATGATGGCAAAAAAGCAAGCCAGGGTGGTACCAATCCAAGCGTTGCAAGCGCACTATCGCGAGGTCCAAAAACCATGACAGGACGAATCGTCATTGCGAGAGGCGTAGCGACGCGGCAATCCACGAAGTCCGGAGGCATGGATCGCCACGCTGCGCTCGCGATGACGTTTTCGCCGGGGTCTCGCGATGACGAAGGCTGTCGTCTTGCGCTCCGGAAAGATCAATAAGGACAGCCCGATGCAACGACGTACCCTGCTCTCAGCCTCCCTCGGTTTAGGCGCACTGGCGGGCCTGGCCGGCACCTCGGAGCAGTGGTCGCACTCGGCGCAATCCGGCCCTGAGGCGAATGACGGACTGCTCCTGCACACCGGCTCTGGCCTGGCCTTCGGCACCACCCTGACGATCAAACTGCTGCACACCGACGCATTGGCGGCCCAGGCTGCGATTGCGGACGCTTTGCAAGAGGTGCGCAGGGTCGATGCCCTGATGAGTTTGCAGCAGGAACGCAGTGAGGTCTTTCAACTCAATGCACGCGGCGTCGTGCAAGCACCTGATGCCGATTTGCTGCAGGTACTGGCCTTCGCGCAGCAGTTGTCCATGCTGACCTCAGGCGCCTTCGACATCACGGTACAGCCCTTGTGGCGCGCCTTCAGCCTGGCCAGCGCGAGCGGCAGGCTGCCGGCGCCGACCGAGATCGCCGCGGCCAAGGCTCTGGTCGACTGGCGCTGCGTAGTTATCGATGCCCAGCAGGTGCGCCTGCGAAAAGCTGGCATGGCGATCACGCTCAACGGCGTGGCGCAGGGCTACGCCGTCGATCTGGCGCTGGCGTCTCTGCGCCGGCATGGCGTGCAACATGCCCTGCTTGACACCGGCGAGTTCGGCTCCATCGGCAGCAAGGCGCATGATCAACCGTGGCTGCTGGGCGTCGGCCACCCAAGGCAGCACGAGACCCTGTCAGCCACCATAAAAATGGACGGCCGAAAAGTTGCCACCTCAGGGGACTATGAAGCGTTTTTCAGTCCGGACTTGGTTCATCATCACATTTTCGACCCGGCCAGCGGCAACTCACCCCTCGAATTGGCAAGCGCCACGGTGCTTGCGCCCACCGGCATCCTGGCCGACGGTCTTTCCACTGCCTTCATGGTCATGGGAACTGACAGAGCACTGGCACTTGCGTCGCAGATACACGATGTGGACGCCCTGCTGATCGACAAGAACGGCAAGGTCCGAAAAACTTCAAGTTTCCCGGTAGTGCAAACATGAGCATGGCCGGCTGTTGTGCTTTGGGCCGGAATAGACTCCATGTCAATCGGAGATAGAACGTGACACTGAACGTGATTTCAATCTGCAAATCGTTTGGACGGCGCAAGGCGCTCGACGATGTCAGCCTGCAGGTTGCCGCCGGTGAATTCGTGGCTCTGCTCGGCCCGAACGGTGCCGGCAAAACCACGCTGTTTCAAATACTTTCTGGCCTCTTTATTGCCGACCGCGGGCAAGCCCTGATTGACGGCACGGATATTGGCAAAGCGCCGATTGCGGCGCTGGTCCAGCTGGGCATCGTGTTCCAGCAACCGGCACTGGATCTGGACCTCAGCGTGGCTGCCAATTTGCAGTTTCAGGCCGATCTGCACGGCATCGCGCGAGTTGAAGCCCGCCGACGTATCGCCGCCTGCCTGTCACGCTTTGGACTGACCGAGCGCGCGAATGACGCAGCGCGGGTCTTGTCCGGCGGCAACCGGCGCAAGGTGGAACTGGCGCGCGCCCTGCTGACACAGCCCAGGCTGCTACTGATGGACGAAGCCACCGTCGGCATTGACCCGGCTTCGCGCATGCAGATCATTACCGACGTCAAGGCCCTGTGCAAGGAACAGAACATGGCCGTGCTATGGGCCACGCACCTGGTCGATGAGGCCGACGGCGCCGATCGCATTGTGGTGATGGCCAAGGGCCGGGTGCAATTCGATGGACTGGCGGCGCAACTGATGGCCAACCAGCAAAGTGCAAGCTTGACCGACGCCTTCTTGCGTCTGACCAACTAAACCCGAGCGGAGCGTGAATTCATGACGAACAAAATTCCGAGTCGGCGCAGCGCCTGCGCTGTTGTCCTCGCCATCACACTGTCTGTGGGCTTGAGCACGCAGGCGGCGGCCAAGCAAACCGGCGAAGTCTTCATTTCCAGCGAAAAGGACCATGTGATCACGGTACTCGATGGCAAGACCCAGAAGCAGGTCGCCTTGATCAAGGCCTGCAAGCGCCCGCGCCACATGCGCTTGACACAGGACAGCCTGCGTTTGATCGCAGTCTGCGGCGACGACGGCAACGCCGTCGTGATCGATGTCGCGAGCAAGAAAGTCATTGACAAGATCAAGTTGCAGGAAGGCGTGGAAATATTCGATCTGTCGCCCGACGGCAAGAAACTCTACTTTTCCAACGAAGACTCTGCTTCGATCGTGGCAGTCGATCTTGTCAGCAAGAAAGTGATCAAGCAGATCAAGGTCGGCGAAGAACCGGAAGGCGTACTGGTAACGTCTGACGGCAAGACGCTGTACGCGACCTCCGAAGTAGCCAGCCTGGTCCATGTGATCGATCTTGCCAGCGGCAAGATTGTCAAGAATATCGAGGTCGGCAAACGCCCGCGTCGCCTGGCGCTGACGCCCGACGGCAAGGAACTCTGGGTGACCAACGAAATGAGCGCATCGGTCAGCATTCTGCGCACCAGCGACCACACGGTCGTTGAAACCCTGAAGTTCGAAGCCAAGGGCTTCCGCCCCGACGACATCACACCGGTCGGCATGACGCTGTCGGTTGACGGCAAGACCGCCTTCATCGCACTGGGCCGGGCCAACCATGTGGCAGTGGTCGACGTGGCGAGCCGCAAGGTGCGCAGCCTGATTCTGGTCGGCAAGCGTGCCTGGGGCCTGGCCGTCTCACGTGACAACAGCACACTCTATGTCGCTAACGGAATGTCGGATGATGTCTCGGTGGTCGATGTGGCGAGCGGTCGCGCCCTGAAAACAGTCAAGGCCGGCCGAGTTCCGCACAGTGTGGTGATCGATGACTGAGGCGCACGGTTCATTGCTGCGCGGCTGGCGGGCGCTGGCCTGCGCCCTGCTGGGTACTGTCAGTTTTGCAGCAGCGTCGCGCGATCTGACGATCGGTGTTGTCTACGCACCGGAGGATGCCCGTTATGAAGCGAAGCGACTGGAAAAAAGCTATCCCGGTCAGCCGCTGGGCCGTCCGCGTGCCGGGGCTGAAGTGGCGCTGGCGGAATCGGGCTTTCAACTCGCCGGCGCTTCGCTGAAGATCGTATTGCAGGAAGTTCCGTTTGAAAACGTCGCAACAACACGAACGCAGATCCAAGCCTTGGTACAAAAAGGTGTGCGCCATTTTCTGCTCGACTTGCCTGGCGCAGACGTGGCCGAGCTGAGCAGGTCCCTGCAGTCGAGCGAGGTCCTGCTGTTCAACGTATCGGCGGGCGATGACAGCCTGCGCCGCGCGGCATGCAGCGCCAACCTGTTTCACACCCTGCCCGACGAATCGATGCTGGCCGACGCAACGGCGCAATTCCTGACCGCGCACAAATGGACCCGCGTGCTGCTGCTCAGCAGCACAGCCGCGTCAGACGCCACGCGCACAGCGGCAGCGCGCCAGGCGATCAAGCGCTACGGTATCAAGCTCAGCGGTGACAAGACCTTCAAACTCTCGAACGACCCGCGCGAACGCGAACTCGGCAATATTGCGCTGCTAACCGCTGGCAGCGACGCCGATGCCGTCTGGGTCGTTGATGCCGATGGCGAATTCGCTCGCGATGTGCCGTACCGCACCAATCTCCCACGCCCAGTGGTCGGCAGCGCCGGCCTGGTAGCCGAGGCCTGGCAAACATCCTGGGAGCGCTATGGCGCGCCACAACTCTCGCGCCGCTTCGCCAAGACAGCGCAGCGCCCGATGGCGAGCGCCGACTGGGCCGCCTGGATGGCGACCAAGGCAATCATCGAGGTCGCCATCAAGTTCCCGGATGCGCGCGAACATCGGCGCGCCTTGCGCAGTCCCGATCTGGTGCTCGATGGCTTCAAAGGCGTACGCCTGTCGTTTCGGCCCTGGGACCAGCAACTGCGCCAACCGCTGTTTCTGGCGCATGGTGGCATCGGTGGCGGCATCGCGGGGGTGGCGCCGTTCGACGGCTTCCTGCACCCCAGCAACAATCTCGATACGCTGGGCGCCGATCAGAAAGAATCGCCGTGCCGTTTGAGCGATAGCGCATCAGGTGCCAAGAAATGAGAGCAGCCCACGCCATGCTGGCCTTGCGCGCGGTGGCCGGGCGCGAAATTCACAAGTTCGTGCGGCAACCGGGCCGTCTGGTTTCATCACTGGTGCGCCCGGCGCTGTGGCTGATCGTCTTTGCCGCCGGTTTCCAGAACGTTTTTGGCGTGGCGATCCTGCCGCCCTATGAGACTTACGTCGAATACCGGGTCTATATGCTGCCGGGACTGGCCATGATGGTGTGCCTGTTCAACGGCATGCAGTCTTCTCTGGCCATGGTCTATGACCGCGAGATGGGCGTCATGCGCCTGCTGCTGACGGCGCCCCTGCCGCGCGCCTATCTGCTGGCCTGCAAGCTGCTGGGCACCACTTTCCTGTCGGTGTTGCAGGCGCTGGCCTTCTTCCTGTTGGCAATGCTGTTCGGCATCGAGCTCGGATTCGGCCAGATCGCCGTCGCCCTGCCGGCGCTGGCGCTGGGCGCCCTGATGCTGTCGGCCTTCGGCCTGATGCTCTCGGTCTACATCAAGCAGTTGGAGAATTTTGCCGGCACCATGAACTTCGTGATCTTCCCGATGTTCTTCCTCTCAACCGCTCTGTATCCCTTGTGGAAGATGGAGGAATCCGGCGCGCAGTGGATCTATCTGCTGACCCGCTTCAATCCCTTTACCCATGCCATCGAAGCCCTGCGCTTTGCCTTGTATGGCCAGATCGAAGCAGCATCGCTGGCTGTCGTTGCGATCAGTGGCGTCGTCTTTTATCTGGTTGCCGCTGTCGGCTATGACCCGCAGCGCGGCCTGATCAAATCTGCCTGACGCGCAGCAGGCAACCTTCTTTCCGGACCCACGCCATGCACACTTCCTTCCTGCTTCGCGCCTCGAGCGCCCTGCTGTTATCGCTGCTGACCCTGAGCGCACACTGCGCAGCCGACAAGCCCTTGACACCGCTGCGGGTAGGCGTGCTGGAATTTGGCACGGTCAACTGGGAATTGGAGTTGATCCAGAGCCGCGAACTGGCCAAAAAACGGGGCCTTGATCTGAAAGTCATTCCTCTGGCATCGGGTGATGCATCGACGATCGCACTGCAAGGCGGCGCAGTGGACATGGTGGTGACAGACTGGATCTGGGTCAGCCGACAGCGTGCCGAATCCAATCTGTACACTTTCGTGCCGTTCTCAAACGCTGTCGGCGCGGTCATGGTCAAGGCCGATAGCGGCATCCGACAAGTGGCCGATCTGAAGGACAAGAAGCTGGGTGTTGCAGGCGGCCCATCGGACAAGACCTGGCTGCTGCTGCGCGCTTATGCACAGCGCCAACTCGGCGTCGATCTGACCCAGTTCACCCAACCGACCTATGCGGCGCCACCCCTGCTCAATGAATTGGCCCTGCGCGGACAAGTTGATGCGGCGCTGAATCACTGGAATTACGCGGCTCGGCTTGAAGTGCTGGGCCTGCATGCATTGATCGATGTGCCCCAAATTCTCAAGGGACTCGGCATCGACAAGCCGATTCCCTTGCTGGGCTGGGTGTTCCGTGAAGACTGGGCCGCAGCCAACAGCACAGCGGTGAAGAACTTTATGGCGGCCTCCTACGAAGCCAAGGCGATTCTCGCTGGCTCCGACGCTCCCTGGGATCTGATCCGGCCAAAAATGCGAGTCGAAAACGACGCCGTGTTCAAGCTGCTTCGTGCCAATTTTCGCGCCGGAATTCCGACCTGCGCCGATCAGGACAGCATGAGTACAGTGAGTGCCACGTTCAAGATCCTGGCGGCCACGGGCGGCGAAAAACTGGTCGGCAAATCAAAGACCTTGAGCGCCGGTACTTTTTGGCCCGCTTACACACTTCCGGCATGCAAAGCCTCCTGAAATTCGGCACCCTGTTGGCGCAAAGCCGATGGGTGCGAATCCTGCCGGTCCTGCTCGCGCTGTGCGCCTGGCAGTTGCTGGCGCTCCAGTTGCAGAGCAAGACGCTGCCGCCGCCGAGCGCCGTGCTGAGCATCCTGTGGCAGGAACTGTACTGTGGAGATTTACTGTTTCATCTGGGCATGACCCTGGTCCGGGTCGCGATCAGCTTCGGCGCTGCCATGCTGCTCGGCGTGGCGCTGGGCATCCTGATGGGCCACTCGAACACCTGGGACCGCCTGCTCGATGCCTTGCTGATCCTGGCGCTGAACATTCCGGCGCTGGTCACCATCATCCTGTGCTACATCTGGTTTGGCCTGAGCGAAGCAGCGGCCGTGATCGCCGTGACAGTGAACAAGATTCCGATGGTCGCAATCAGCCTGCGCGAAGGTGCGCGCGCCGTGGACAAGAAGCTGTTGCAGGTGGCGCAGGTCTACCGGTTGTCGCGGCGCGACACCTTCTTCAAGGTCTACCTGCCGCAACTCACGCCCTATCTGTTCGGCTCCGCGCGCAACGGCTTGTCCATCATCTGGAAGATCGTACTGGTGGTGGAACTGCTGGGGCGCAGCAATGGTGTGGGCTTTCAAATCGGCAGCTTCTTCCACTTCTTCGACATCACCGGCATTCTGGCTTACACGCTGGCCTTTTCGCTGGTGATCTTCGGTGTCGAAGCACTGCTGCTGCGCCCTCTGGAAACGCACTTGAACCGGTGGCGCGCATGACCGTCCTGAGCGTTGCTATCCGCAAGAAGATCTATGCCAACGATTGCTGCGCAATCGAAAACCTGACATTTACAGCCCAACCGGGCGAGTTCGTCGCCATCGTCGGCCCCTCCGGCGCCGGCAAGACGACGCTGCTCAACCTGATTGCAGGGCTCGATACTGAGATGGAGGGCAGCATCAGTTTTCACACTGGGCAGGAAAGACGCGCCCATCCCCGCACCAGTTTCATGTTTCAGGAGCCGCGCCTGCTGCCCTGGCTGACGGTGCAGCAAAACCTGGAACTGGTTCTGACGCCACAACAGCGCGCCCATCCCACTACACCCGTGCCGGATCTGTTGGCACAGGTTGGGTTGACCGGTTGCGCTGCCCTGTTCCCGGGTCAACTCTCCGGCGGCATGCAGCGCCGCGTCGCCTTGCTGCGTGCTTTCATCATCGAGCCCACTCTTCTGCTGATGGATGAACCCTTCCAGTCACTCGATGCGCCAACCGCCGACCAGCTCAGGGTCCTCTTGCAGGGCCTGTGGCAGCGCACGCACCCAACCGTGCTATTCGTCACTCACAGCTTGCGCGAAGCAATCAGTCTGGCCGACCGGATTTTGTTCCTGTCGGGCCAACCATCGCGCGTGATCCTGGACCTTGCTGTTGATCTGGCGCACCCGCGCAGCATCGAGGATCTGTCGGTTCAAAAGTTGCATGAATCGCTGATGGGCCAGCACCCGCAACTGCTGGCAGGCCAGCTCACACCAAGCCAAGAGAGATCAACCCACGCAAGGAGTACCGCATGATTGGAATGTATTCATCACACAGCCAGCTCTACCTGCTGGTTCTGGCCAGCATCACCAGCCTGGTCTTTGCACTGCCGCTTCTGCTGGTGCCACTGACCTGGGCCCGTTTGATGCAATGGAAGATACCCGAGGACACTGATCTTGCAGTTTATTTTGGCCGCTGCCTGGGAGCGTTCGTCGTCGGTGTTGACCTCATGGGATTCCTGGGCGCCTTCTATCCGCAGAGGCAGCAAGCCATTTTTGAAGTCTTGTACTTCGTATCCATCAGCATGATTGTGGTACACGTCTATGGCGCCTGGCGCAGGATCCAGCCGATGACCGAAACCATCGAGATTGCCTTCTACGCCTTGTTGCTGCTGCTCACGCTGCTGTTTCAACCGCTCTCTTGATGCGCAGTCGTTTCGACTGGCGAACCTCTTGTGCGAGATATGAAGAGCCTTGCATAGAGCGCTGCCTGATGCACTGTTGCGTTATGTGACAGTTGTCCAATTCTGGATCATTTCAACGCCCGCTCCAATCCATCGCTCACTCTCGGGACATACCAAAATCCCGAGTTAAATCAATGCTCTTGAGCACACCTTCGAGGTTGGCACGGGTCTTGATAGAAGGCATGGCCCGCAAGGGAAAAGCTTTTCACAATTGCCCACAACCAGGACACACCATGACTTATGCAGCCCCCGGCGCCGCCGGCGCCAAAATTGCCTACAAGGCCCAGTACAACAACTTCATCGGCGGCAAGTTTGTAGCGCCGGTCAAAGGCCAGTACTTTGACGTCATCACGCCCATCAGCGGCAAGGTCTACACCCAGGCAGCACGCTCGACAGCCGAAGACATTGACCTGGCACTGGACGCTGCCCACGCTGCAGCCGACGCCTGGGGCAAGACCGATGCCGCCAGCCGCGCCAATGTGCTGCTGAAGATTGCCGACCGCATCGAAGCCAATCTGGAACTGCTAGCCTATGCTGAAACCGTGGACAACGGCAAGCCGATCCGCGAAACCATGGCCGCCGACATTCCTCTCACGGTTGACCATTTCCGCTACTTTGCCGGCTGCGTGCGCGCTCAGGAAGGCGCCCTGAGCAACATCGATGAGAACACTGTGGCGTATCACATTCAGGAGCCACTCGGCGTGGTCGGACAGATCATTCCCTGGAACTTCCCGATCCTGATGGCAGCATGGAAACTGGCGCCGGCTTTGGGCGCAGGCAACTGCGTGGTTCTGAAGCCCGCTGAATCAACGCCGATCAGCATCTTGATCCTGGCTGAACTGATTGCCGACCTGCTGCCACCCGGCGTGCTCAACATCGTCAATGGCTATGGCCGTGAAGCGGGCCTGCCGCTGGCCACCAGCAAGCGCATCGCCAAGATTGCCTTCACCGGCTCCACCACCACCGGCCGCGTGATTGCGCAAGCCGCTGCCAACAACCTGATTCCGGCCACGCTGGAGCTTGGTGGCAAGTCACCCAACATCTTCTTTGCCGACGTCATGGACAAGGACGACGGCTTTCTGGACAAGGCGATCGAAGGCCTGGTGCTGTTTGCCTTCAACCAGGGCGAAGTCTGCACCTGCCCGTCGCGTGCGCTGATCCAGGAATCGATCTACGACGCCTTTATGGAGCGTGTCCTCAAGCGTGTGGCCGCCATCACGCAGGGCAACCCGCTGGACGGCAACACCATGATCGGTGCTCAGGCCTCCAAAGAGCAGTTGACCAAGATCCTGTCCTATCTTGAACTTGGCAAACAGGAAGGTGCTCAAGTGCTCATCGGCGGCGCCCAATCGCATCAAGATGGCGATCTGGCTGGCGGCTACTACGTGCAGCCCACGCTGTTCAAGGGCCACAACAAGATGCGCATCTTCCAGGAAGAGATTTTTGGTCCGGTGCTGGCGGTAACGACCTTCAAGGACGAAGCCGAAGCGCTGGCGATTGCCAACGACACCCTGTATGGACTGGGTGCCGGCGTCTGGAGCCGCAATGGCAACGTGGCCTATCGCATGGGCCGCGCCATCAAGGCCGGTCGCGTCTGGACCAACTGCTATCACGCCTACCCGGCCCACGCCGCCTTCGGCGGCTACAAGGAATCCGGCATTGGCCGTGAAACGCACAAGGTCATGCTCGACCACTACCAGCAAACCAAGAACCTGTTGGTAAGCTACAGCGAAAGCAAGCTCGGCTTTTTCTGAGATCGATGCAGCCTGGCAATCCAGGCCATCAACGCCGTAGCCTGACGGGGCGGCCACCGATTTCTGGTACTCCAGTATGAGGTGGTCGCCCCGTCGGGCTGCGGCGCCGCGAACGCCGATCGCATTTCTCGTGAACAGGAGTCCACAATGGTCGACAAAGTCGTAGCCACACCGGCAGCGCTCGAACTGATCGCATTCCTCAAAACCAGGCACGGTGAAAAGCTGATGTTCCACCAGTCGGGTGGCTGCTGCGACAACAGCGCTGCCAACTGCTTTCTGCCGGGCGAAATTACGATGGGCGCCGGCGATGTCTATCTGGGCGACATTGGCGGCTGCCCGTTTTATATCGGCAAGTCGCAGTACGAATACTGGAAGCACACGCAACTCATCATCGACGTGATCGACGGCCATGGCGGCACCTTCTCGCTCGAAGGTCCCGAAGGCAAGGCGTTCCATACGCGTTCAAGGGTATTCACGCCATCAGAGCTTGAACAACTGAACCAACCGAAAGTCCAGGAATAGTCGCTTGCAGTTCATGGTCTTTCGCTGCTTCACCAATACAATGAAGCAAGTTCAATCAAGACGAACTTGATTTCAGACACACATGAATGTAGCCACAACCTCATGAATTTCAATGAACTGGCAGACGAAGCGGAAGATTCGCAGCACAGCCAGGCCGAGCGCAGCGCGGCGGCCTCGCGCAGCACCTGGGTCAGCGTCGGCGTCAACCTGGTTCTGACCATCCTCCAAGTGCTGGTCGGCGTGCTGGCCAAGTCACAGGGCCTGGTGGCCGACGGCATTCATTCCCTATCCGATCTGGTGGCCGATTTTGTCGTGCTGCTGGCCAGTCATCACAGCAAGAAGGACGCCGACGCTGACCATCCCTACGGTCACCAACGCTTCGAGACCGCCGCCTCGCTGGTGCTGGGTGCGCTGCTGCTGGCGGTCGGCGTCGGCATGCTGTGGTCAGCGGCGCGCAAACTGGAGGCGCCCGAGAGCGTACCCACGGTGCACATTGTTGCCCTCTGGGTTGCCGGTGGCGCGTTGATCGCCAAGGAACTGCTGTTTCGCTACATGTTGACGGTGGCCAAGCGCGTCAAATCCAGCATGCTGGTGGCCAACGCCTGGCATGCGCGCTCAGACGCGGCGTCGTCCCTGGTGGTGGGCGTGGGCATCATCGGCAACCTTGCCGGCTACCCGATTCTGGACCCGATTGCGGCGCTGATCGTGGGCTTCATGGTCACCCGCATGGGATGGAGCTTCAGTTGGGATGCACTGCACGATCTGATGGACCGCGCGGTCGACGAACAGGAAGTGCAGGCGATCCGGATGACGCTTCTTGAAACGCCCGGCGTCAGCGACGTGCACGATGTGCGCACGCGCAAGATGGGCGACATGGTTGTGGTGGATGCGCACATTGAGGTCGTCGCTAGCCTCACGGTCGAGGCCGGACATGACATTGCGGTACAAGCCAGGCAGCGCGTGATGCAACGCCATCGCGTCCTCAACCTGATGACGCATGTGGACCCGTGGCGCCGACCGGATCTTGATCACGACAAACCGCTCCGATCTGGCTCGGCGCCTGAATAGGGGCTTGATCGATTCAAGCGGCGCTGGCTTCAACCAGACCCGGGCGCAAGCCCTTTAGTACGGCATGCGGGTTGAGCGAGCGAATGGGGACGCTGACGTCGCTCGGTATGCGCTGATCCACCTGTAGTGCCAGGTAGCGCAGTCCGCAGACGCGCAAAAAACTTGAAAAGTTGGGGATGTCGCCGCGATGCTCCAGCAGTTCATCGTAGAGCTTGGAGAGCAACTGTGGCACGGTCATGCCGTCGCGAAGGCCGATTTCCTCCAGCGTGTCCCAGAACAGGTTTTCCAGCCGGATGCTTGTTACCACACCGTGCAGCCGGACGCTGCGCGTGGTCGCTTCGTAGCTCTGCGGGTTGGCGCGAACAAAAATTTGGCACATCACAGTCACCTTCGCCTTTCAGGAAGAACAGCCCCGTAGCATAAGCGCAGGGGCTCACGATGACCAGAAGAATCAGTGCGTGATCCTGGTGCCGAGCAAGGCAATGAACTGCGACAACCATGCTGGGTGTGCGGGCCAGGCCGGCGCGGTCACGTACTGACCGTCGGTCACCGCGGCATCGATCGCGATCTCTGCGAAGATGGCCCCCGCCAGTTCAACTTCGGGCCTGCAGGCCGGGTAGGCGCTGATGCGCTTGCCGCGGATGATGCCTGGCACGGCGGCCAGCAGTTGCGCGCCGTGGCAAACAGCGGCTATCGGCTTGCCGGCGTCGGCAAATTCCTTGGTGATCGCCAACACACGGGCGTTGAGTCGCAAATACTCGGGTCCACGTCCACCCGGGATCAGTAGCGCGTCATAGCTTGCGGTATTGACATCACTAAAGTTGGCATTGAGCGTAAAGCGGTGGCCTGGCTTTTCGCTGTAAGTCTGTGCGCCTTCAAAGTCATGGATCGCGGTCATCACAAAGTCACCGGCCTTCTTGTCGGGACAGACCGCATGCACCGTATAACCGAATGTCAGCAGAGTTTGAAACGGCACCATGGTCTCGTAGTCTTCGCCATAGTCTCCGCACAGCATCAGAATCTTCTTGCTCATCACAATCTCCGAAAGAATTTGGGGACCTCAGTGTGGGACGCCCTCAGAGTGTGCAGGTAATAGCGCGTTACTACTTCGCTCAGCGTTTTCCCTAGGTCCAAATGCCGATCAAGGTGCCTATGCCAGGGCTGCCGGTGCCGGATTCAGGGGCGTCAACGCCTTCTTGTTAACCAGGTAGCCGATCAGGTTGTCCGCTGCCAGATGCGCCATTGCCAGACGTGTTGGCAGCGAGGCACTTCCGATATGCGGCGTCAGAACAATATTGGGCACCGTCAGCAGGTCCGGGTGCACCTTGGGTTCGCCTTCAAACACATCAAGTCCGGCCGCAGCAATCGTCCTGTTACGCAGCGCCAGCGCCAGCGCCGCATCGTCCACAATGCCCCCTCGGGCGATATTGACCAGTGTGGCGCTGGGCTTCATCCGAGCCAACTCTGCCGCGCCAATCGCGTGGTGCGAAGATGCCGAATACGGCAGCACCAACACCAGATGGTCGGCCGTTCTGAGCAGCTCCTCCTTGCTCACATAGCAGGCCTTGCAATCGGCCTCGGTGGCCGCGTCAAGACGAGTGCGATTGTGATAGATCACCTTCATGCCAAAGCCATGCGCGCCGCGCCGGGCAATGCCTTGCCCAATGCGGCCCATGCCGAGGATGCCGAGCGTGGCACCATGAATGTCGGCACCGATGAACATGTCGTAGCGCCAGCGCGTCCAGAGACCCGCGCGCAAATAATGCTCGGACTCGGCCAGCCGTCGCGCTGTCGCCATCAGCAAGGAAAACCCAAGATCGGCCGTGGTCTCGGTCAGTACGTCCGGTGCGTTGGTACCGAGCACGCCGGCCGCGGTCATGGCATCGAGATCGAAGTTGTTGTAGCCGACCGCCATGTTGGCGCAGATTCTCAGGTCCGGGCAAGCCGCCAGCAAGGCGGCATCGATGCGCTCGCCGCCGGTCGTGAAGATACCCTGCTTGCATGCCAACTGCTCGATCAACTGCGACGGTGTCCACAATACATCGTCCTGGTTCGACGTTACGTCGAAGTGTTGCGCCAGCTTTGCAATCACTTCGGGAAAAATAGCGCGCGAAATGAGAATTTTTTGTTGCATAAAGTGTTTCGGTTTTGAGTCGCTTGTCAATGGAACAACCGGTACTGCAGCACGTACACCAGCGCGCCGGCCAAATAACCCAGCAGCGCCAATCCGCCGATCTTACGGGCGTACCAGAAGAAATCAATTTTTTCCAGGCCCATGGCGGCCACTCCGGAGGCCGAACCAATGATCAGGATCGAGCCACCCGTGCCGGCACAGTAGGCTATGAACTCCCAAAGAAAACTGTCGGTCGGGTATTGCGCCAGCGAGTACATGCCCATCGAAGCTGCCACCAACGGCACATTGTCCACCACGGCGCTGGCCAGTCCAATGATCAGCACAATGATGTCCTGCCTTCCGACGACTTTGTCGAGCCATTGCGCCAGCGAACTCAGCAGATGAGCGTGTTCCAGCACCGCCACGGCCATCAGGATGCCGATAAAGAAGATGATCGAACTCATGTCGATCCGTGTCAGCGCATGGACCAGCGTCAAATGTTGCTTCTTGCTGTCCTCTTTCTTGACGTGCAGCAGATCACCGACCATCCACAGAATGCCCAGACCGAACAGGATGCCCATGAAGGGAGGCAGGTTGGTGATGGTTTTGAAGACCGGCACACCGACCAGAATGCCCAGTCCCAGGATCAGCATCAGCTTGCGCTCGAAGGGCGAAGACTGCAGCCGGTTGGCGTCTGCCTTGCGCGCCGGCGCAAGCACCGGCCGGCCACCAAGCAGGTAACTGGTGACTGCCAGCGGGACCAGCAAGTTGACCATCGACGCCAGGAACACACTCTTCATGATCGACAAGGTCGTGATCTGGTTGCCAATCCAGAGCATGGTCGTGGTGACGTCACCGATCGGCGTCCAGGCACCACCGGCATTGGCAGCAATCACGATGATGCCGGCAAAGAAGATCCGGTCTTCGCGCTTGTCGAGCAACTTCTTCATCAAGGAGATCATGACGATGGTGGTGGTCAGGTTGTCGAGAATGGAACTCAGGAAAAAGGTCACAAAGCCCACCATCCACATCAGCGACGACAAGCGCTGGGTCTTGATGCGCGAGGTGATCGCCAGGAAACCTTCATGCGCGTCGATGACTTCGACGATCGTCATGGCCCCCATCAAAAAGAACACGATTTGCGCAGTGCCCATCAGCGAGCGGTTCAGATCGGCATCGACCTGCTTGATGTCGCCAATGGCCAAGGCATAGACCGTCCACAGGCAGCCTGCCCCCATCAGTGCTGAAGCCGATTTGCTGATCTTGAATGGGTGCTCCAGCGCAATCGCCAGATAGACCAGTACAAAGACCAAGGCAATGGTGGTGATCATGGTGGGCGACCTTGACTGCGATGAAAGAGAAACAGGAACGCCGTCAATGCGTCGGGTGTGAAATGTCAAACACCTGGCGCAAATAGGCCAGGTATTTCTCGTCTTCACACATATCCTTGGCGGGCGAGTCCGACAGCTTGGCCACCGGCTGGCCGTTGCAGCGCACCATCTTGATCACGTTTTGCAGCGGCTCATAACCCAAATCATTGGTCAGGTTGGTGCCGATGCCAAAAGCCAGCTGGCAACGTCCCTTGAAGCGCTGATAGAGCTCGACGGTGCGCGGTACCGTCAATGCGTCGCTGAAGATCAGCGTCTTGGTACGCGGATCGACGCGGTGGTGGTGGTAATGCTCCAGCATGCGCTCGGCCCACTGAAAAGGGTCACCACTGTCATGGCGCGCACCGTCGAACAGCTTGCAGAAATACAGGTCAAAGTCGCGCAAAAAGGCGCTCATGCCATAAACGTCGCTGAGGGCAATGCCGAGGTCACCGCGGTATTCCTTGGCCCAGGACTCAAAAGCGTAGATCTGGCTGTCACGCAGCCGCGGACCGAGGGCCTGGCAGGCTTGCAGGTATTCATGCGCCATGGTGCCCAGCGGTGTCAGGCCGAGCTTCATCGCAAAAAGTACGTTGCTGGTGCCGGCAAGCTGACCGGCCGTGCCGGCCACATTGCCCGGACTCTGACGCGTGCCAAGGCGACTGGCCAATACGCGCAGGACTTCTTCATGCCAGGCTTGGGAAAAACGTCGACGCGTGCCGTAGTCGGCAATCTTGAGTTCGCCCAGCCCCGGCTCGCGCATTTGTCCGATCTTGGTATCCAGACGCCGTCGTCCCTCCATCAGGTCGGGCAGCTTGTGCGTATTGCGAAAGTAGACTTCGTTGACGATGGCCAGCACCGGAATTTCGAACAGGATGGTATGCAGCCATGGCCCCTGGATCGTGATGTCGATTTCACCCGATGGCAAGGCCGTCACCGTGATGTATTTCTCGTTGAGCTTGAACAGCCCCAGAAAATCGACGAAGTCGCTCTTGATGAATCGTAAGGAATGCAGGTAAGTGAGTTCGGCATCCTGAAAGTGCAGGCTGCAGAGCGATCGAATTTCATCGCGTATCTGGTTCACATGAGCCGCCAGATCATGCCTGGCACGGGCTGTGGCGGGGTCAATGCCGGGGTTGCGGCACTTGAATTTGTATTCGACCTGGGCACCCGGAAACTGATGCAGCACAGCCTGCATCATGGTGAACTTGTAAAGGTCGGTATCGAGAAGACTGGTAATGATCATGACGGCAATCAATCCAGCCAGTGAACAAACTCTTCAACCGGAACGCGCGGCGTGTGGAAGGAGTTGACGGGCGCCGCCTCATCGGCATAGCCCAGCGCCATCCCGCAGACCTGCATCTCCTGCGCGCTGGCGCCGATGTGAGGCAGGATGATTTTGTTGAACATGTTCCAGGCCTGTTGCGGGCAAGTCGAGAGACCGCGACCCCGCGCCGCCACCATGATGTTCTGCAGGAAGGTCCCGTAGTCCAGCAGAGAACCGCGCCCCATGCCACGATCGACTGTGAAGATCAGTCCGACCGGTGCGTCGAAGAACATGAAATTGCGCTGCATCTGCACATGCATCTTGTCCCGATCTGCCTTGGTAATGCCCAGCAGACTGTAAAGGCCCCAACCATTTTCGCGGCGCCGTTCAATGTAGGGACTGAACCACTGAGCCGGGTAGTAGTCATACTGTTCCTGGTAGTCGGCAACCAGGGCTGAGTTGGCACGAATTGCCTCGTGTGCGGCGCATACCTTCTGCACCAATTGATCCCGGCTGTCGCCCTGTAGCACGTAGACCTTCCAGGGCTGAGTGTTGGTGCCCGATGGCGCCCGACTGGCAACCTTCAACACGTCGGCAATGGTCTCGCGTGCAACCGCTTGCGAGGTGAAGGCACGCACCGCCATGCGCGAGCTAATGGCTGCATCGACGATCGCAGCATCCAGAACACTTGGTGTCATAGAAGAGTCTCCAGAACAGTTTTGAGGTTGGCAGGTAACGCGGTGGGCCGACGCGTCTTGCGGTCGACGTAAACATGGATGAAGTGCCCCCTGGCGGCGCTCAGCGCCTCGCCCCGTGCAAACAAACCGACTTCGTAGCGCACGCTGCTGGCACCGAGCCGCACAACTCGAATACCGGCTTCCACGGTCTGCGGAAATGCCAGAGGAGAAAAATAGTTGCACTGGGTCTCAATCACCAGTCCGATAGTCTCTGAATGCTCGATGTCGAGCACGCCCTGCTCTATCAAGAAAGCATTGACCGCCGTGTCGAACCAGCTGTAATAGACCACGTTGTTGACGTGGCCGTAAGCGTCATTGTCCATCCAGCGCGTCCCGATCGTGCGAAACACCCGGTAGGCCATGCGCGGCTCAGCTTGCGGCTTTTCAATTCTGTTGTCACTCATCGGCCAGATTTTGCCAGCGTGACGGACACAGGCCTGAAAAACCGGGTTCCGATCGGCAAATATAGTTGGTCCCCTAACTGTGTCACTGCCATGAAAATTCGCTCTTTTAGAATTTCCGTTCTAATATGTTGCAATGCAGCAAATATCACTTGCAAGGACGCGGGATAACCCTATAATTCTCATCATGCTGCACTGCAACATAGATCGGGCAAAGGCCAGGTTTCGGCGCAGATACCCGTTTATTACATCACCCTGCATGGAGAAATTTATATGTTGACCGTCGAACAAGTCCTGGCTTCACAAAAAGCAAACGTCGAAACCCTCATGGGCCTGACCAGCAAAGCCTTCGAAGGCGTGGAAAAGATTGTTGAACTCAATCTGACCGCCTCCAAAGCCGCTCTGGCTGAAACCTCGGAGCATGCAAAGGCACTGCTCAGCGTCAAGGATGCTCAAGAGCTGATGGCTCTGCAATCGAGCATGTTCCAGCCTTTGGCAGAAAAGACCGCTGCCTACAGCCGTCATCTGTATGACATCGCTTCCGGCGCTGGCGCCGATCTCGGCAAGACCTTTGAAAGCCAGGCCGCTGAAGCCCAGAAGAAGTTCATGGGTCTGGTCGACAACGCTGCCAAGAATGCACCGGCTGGCTCTGAAACCGCGGTTGCGGTCATGAAGAGCGCTGTCGCCGCTGCCAGCAATGCGCTGGAGTCGGTGCAGAAGGCTGTCAAACAAGCCACTGACGTTGCTCAATCGAACTTCAATGCGGTCGCTGCCTCGGCCGTGGATGCTGCCAAGCCAGCTTCCAAGAAGCGCTGATTCTGATCCGGACGTGAAGAATCCTTGAGGCAAGTCACTGTTTGGAGCCTTAACTCTATTTAATCAGTGAAAACCCTGAGATACTTCACCCAAGTTGAATTTTTGAAAGCCGATTGGCTTTCACCGGTTGTCTCCTCGGGTCCTTTCGTAACCTACAGGTTCAGGGATCCCTTAAGGGCTGGTCGCAAGACCAGCCCTTTTTTTCGGGCAGAATCAGCGTGATGAGATTCCTCCACACCATGCTGCGCGTCGGCGACCTGCAACGCTCGATCGACTTTTACACCGGCGTCCTGGGCATGCAACTGCTGCGCAAGACCGAGAACCCGGATTACA
>CAIVLG010000249.1 GCA_903906695.1 uncultured beta proteobacterium
GAAGTTCAGCTTGCGGGACAGACCGCAGCTACGCGAAGCGAGCCAGCTCTGTCCCCAACTGGAAACGGGATGTTGGAAGTTCAGCTTGCGGGACAGACCGCAGCTACGCGAAGCGAGCCAGCTCTGTCCCCAACTGGAAACGGGATGTTGGAAGTTCAGCTTGCGGGACAGACCCCAGCTACGCGAAGCGAGCCAGCTCTGTCCCCAACTGGAAACGGGATGTTGGAAGCTCAGCTTGCGGGGCAGACCCCCGCCATCGATGCCTCGCTCAGCGTGAAACCGCCCGATTTGCGCGCCTCAACTCGCTGGCGCACAGCGACAACGCGGTGTTCGCTTCGTCGAGCACCTTGCCCATCGTGATGAAGCCGTGGATCTGGCGCTCAAAGCAGATATGCGTAGCCCGGTTGCCGGCTTCGCTCAGGCGCTGCGAGTACATAAGCCCCTCGTCGCGCAGCGGGTCGTAGCCAGCGGTCAGAACCAGGGCGGGCGGCAGGCGCGACAGGTCGGCCTGGAGCAGCGGAGAAGCGCGCGGATCCAGATTGTGGCTTGGGTCGCTGATGTAGTGACCCATGAAATAGTCGATCGTGTCCTTGGTCAACAGATAGCCCTGGCCATTGGTCTGGTGTGAGGGCGCGCTGCGGCGCTGGTCGGTGGCCGGGTAGATCAGCAACTGAAAGCTTATCGGCAGGTCGCCCGCATCTCGCGCCAGCTGCGCCACCACGGCGGCCAGATTGCCGCCCGCGCTGTCGCCGCCAACGGCCAGCCGCGTCGCATCGAGCGCCAGGTACACCGCGTTGCGTTGCACCCAGTAGGTGGCCGCCAAACAGTCGTCGACCGCGCACGGGAACCGATGCTCGGGAGCCATCCGATAGTCCACCGCCACAACGGCGCAGTCTGCCGCGTTGGCCAGTTCGCGGCACAGCACATCGTGCGTGTCGAGATCGCCGATCACGAAGCCGCCACCGTGGAAATACACCAGCACCGGCAGCGCCGTGTCGAGTGCTGTGCCGAGCCCGCGATACAGCCGCAGCGGGATCGCACCATGCGGCCCTTCGGCCTGCAGATCGCGCACCAGCGCCACTTCGGCCGGCTCGGGTTGCGTGAAGAAGCGCCGTTCGCGGTAGAACGTGCGCGCCTCGGTCGGGTTGAGCGTATGCGTCGGCGGTAGGCCGCGCTGTTCGATGAAGTCGAGCAGGGCTCGAGCCTGGGGGTGCAGCATGGGTGGTCCTTTCTGGCAGTGGGGAGCGTCAACTACAAGCATACAGCCAAGTTCCACATCACGCTTAACTGCGGGTGCAGCCGCCTCCGTTTTTCGCTCGATGATTTCGGTACCGGCCATTCGTCTCTGTCGTACCTCAAGCGCCTGCCGCTGGATCAGTCCCCGCCGAGTCTCAAATTGCTTGGCATCCGTCTTTCAAGTGCAGCCTTGAGCAAGGCAGCGCTGCGGTAAAAGCCGTGGGCGAACTTGCCATAGGGCAGTGTCAGAAACAAGGCCATCACCACACCCAGATGCAGCGCCAGCAGCAGCGTCATGGCCGGCGCGTCGCGCCACATCAGCAAGGCCAGTCCGGTTGAGCTGCACAAGAACAGCAAGGCGATGAAGGCACGGTCCATCGGCTTTTGCGCCGGGTCGCCATGCAAGGGGTGACGCAGCAGGTTCAGCCAGAGAAGCCCCGTCGGCCCTATCAGCAACCCAACGCCACCGGCCGTCCCCAAGACAACCGGCAGGCTGCTCAGGGCGTAGGGCGCGTGCCAGTCGAGCAGGTAGTGGTACAGCGTTGCCACGCCGGTGGCTGCAAAGCAGAGTACAAAGCCATAGAAAGTGGCATGGTGAAAGCGCTTGCGCCACAGTGTCCAGCGGTCGTCCTCGTTGTTGCAGCCTTCACCGTGACCGCCGTCGAGGTACTTCAAAAGCAGCACATCCGAGGCCGCCTCCAGCACTGCCTCGCGCACGACGCTCTTTGCAGTGGAGCCCTCTGACGACCTGGCTGGAGAAACATCACTCCAGAACTTGCGCAGGCCCAAACCGAGCGCCAGTGTCGCGAACAGAAAGACCGGTGCGAACAACGACACCAGAAAGTTGTGCGGAAAGACCGCGTAGAAGCCGCCGGGCAGCGGCGGGTTCAGCAGCGAGCCCTTGACGAGCAGCGCCAGCAGCAGGAACAGTGCCAGTCCCGCCGCCAGCGCCAGCGCCAGCGTCAGGCCATTGCGACGGTACAACGCGCCGAATGCAAAGGGCCAGGCGTACTCGGCATAGGTCTGACCGCGAAGCTGTGCCATGGCCTGCGGCACATTGAGCGCGAACTCATGCGGTGGCGCGTACTGGCAGGCATGCAGACAGGCGCCGCAGCTATGGCACAGGTTGGCCAGGTAATGGACATCGGCCTTGCCGAATTCAAGGCGGCGCGTCATGGCCGGGAAGACAGCGCAGAAGCCCTCGCAATAGCGGCAGGCGTTGCAGATCTGCATTTGGCGAGCGACTTCAAGCTCAGCTTCGCTTGACGGTAGCGTGCCGTTGGCCAGGGCGCGCGCCTGGTGGGTCAGGACCTCAAGTTGCTGCACGGCTCGCTCCCGATGTCATGGCTACCCGCGCGGCCTGCCGGCCGGCAATGCGCCCAAAAGCGGTGCCAATCGACATACCGACGCCAGCCGTATAGCCCTTGCCGAGCACGTTGCCGGCCATCATCTCGCCGGCAACAAAAAGATTCTCGCTAGGCTGGCCCGCAAAGTGCACAGCCGCCTTCTCATCGACCTTCAGGCCGAGGTAGGTGAAGGTAATTCCGGGTTTCAGTGCGTAGCCGTAGAACGGCGGCGTATCGATGGGACGTGCCCAGTGCGTCTTGGCCGGGCTCAGTCCATCGGTATGACAGTCATCGAGCTCGGTGTGGTCGAACCTGCCGACCCTGCAGGCGCGGTTGTAGTTGTTCAGGGTCTGCATGAAGCGCGTTTCGTCGAGACCGAGTTTGCGTGCCAGCTCATTCAGGCTGTCGGCCTTCACTCCCGCAAACACCGGCGGCATGAAGCGGCCGATCGCCTTGGCGTCGATGATCGAATAGCTGGTCTGGCCCGGCTGCTGCGCTACCAGGCGGCCCCAGATGGCGTAGCGCTTGGGCCAGAAGTCTTCACCCTCATCGTAGAAGCGCTGGGCCAGCTGGTTCACCACAACGCCCAGCGACACACAGTCGATGCGGGTGCAGATGCCACCGTCATAGAGTGGAGCACGTGCATCGATCGCCACGCAGTGCGACTGCGAGGGGTCGCCAATCACGTCGGCGTTTGTCTGCTCCATCATGAACTTGAGCAGTGCGCCCTGGTTATATCGCGTGCCGCGGATCAGAAAACTGTCGGCTGGCCACTCGCCATCGGCATTCTGACCCCAGGCCTCACGCAGCCATTCGCGGTTCGACTCGAAGCCACCGGCGGCCAGCACACAGGCTTTTGCCGCGATGCGTTCAACCCCGATATAGGCTGCAACAAATCGACCGTCGCGAATATCGAGTCGATCTGCCGCTGCGTTGTAGCGGATTTGAACACCCAGTTTTTCGGCACTTCGGTAATAGGCGTTGACCAGCGCCTTACCGCCGCCCATGAAGAAGGCGTTGGTGCGTGACAGATGCAAGGTACCCGATAGCGAGGGCTGAAAATGCACGCCGTGCATGCGCATCCAATCGCGGCAGATCGAGGACTCGCGGATCACGAGTCGGGCCAGCTGTTCATCGGTCTGCCCGCCGGTGACTTTGAGCAGATCCTGCCAGTATTCTTCTTCCGGGTAAGCGCCTGTCAGCACGTCCTGAGGAGCCTCGTGCATGCAGCGCAGGTTGCGTGTGTGGCCCGAGTTGCCGCCGCGCCACTCGCGCGGCGCAGCCTCGAGCAGCAGCACCGAGGCACCCGCTTCGCGCGCCATCAGGGCGGCGCACAGCGCTGCGTTGCCACCACCTACCACCAACACGTCATGCATTGCCGCATTCTCCCACGCTGCTTTCGCCATGACCGGTCGAACCCGCCGCGACGACGTCGGGTATGTGATCATTGAAGTTGGCGGCGATTTTCACGCCGCATGGAGCATGGTTCACGCCCTCCATTGTGCCTTTCGTCGCACGACACTCGCCTGCAACTGAAGCGACTGGCACAGTTCGCCCATCACACCAACAAGGACGCGACCATGCTCAATCAAGTTTTCTACAACACCCCGCGCTGGGTCTGGGTTCTGCTGCTGGCATTGTTCTGGCTTGGCCTGAGCCAGGCCCTGCCACGCACGGCATCACTCAAACGCATCACGCTCATGCCGGTCGCGATGACCGGTCTGTCGCTTTACGGCGCGGTGACAGCGTTTGGCACGGGGGCGCAAGTGTTGCTGGTCTGGCTGACCGCTGCGGTCCTGATGTTCTTGCTGGTGATGCAGCGCGCGCGGTCTGGCGTCATCAGCTACGATCCTGCGACGCGGCGCTTCAAACTTGCTGGAAGCTGGGTGCCGCTGATGCTGATCCTGGGCCTCTTTGTCACCAAATACCTGGTCGGCGTGGCGACCGCGATGCAACCGGCGCTGGTCCACGAAGCTGGCTTCAGTCTTGGTTTTGCCACGCTGTACGGCGCCTTCAGCGGCGTCTTCCTGGCCCGTGCGTCCCATCTGTGGCGAGTGGCCTTGCAATTTGACAGGCGGCCGGGCACTATAGTGGCGTCGTGAGACGCATCAGAGCCCATCACGCAGACCGCCTATTTCAAAGGAACACGCCATGAATCCTGCCCTGACACCGGATGAGATTGACCGCCTGGCACGCAAGCGCGCCGGTAAGAAAATGGGCTGGTACATCCACGCCTTTGTCTATATTGTCGTCAACATCGGCCTTGCGCTGCTATCGAGCCTCGGCAGCGGCCATTGGGCCATCTTTCCGGCGCTGGGATGGGGCCTGGGGCTCCTGATTCACGGCCTGGTGGTTTTCGTCGCGCCGCCCGGCAGCGGTTTTCGTGAACGGCTGGTGCAGCAGGAGCGTGAAACTCTGCAACGACAGAATCGGCCCTGAGCCCCATGGCATCAGGGACTGCCCTCCGCTGGTCAGCGCTCGCGCTGCTGCAGCGCAGCCTGCCGGCGCTGGCCGTCAACACCGTCATTGCCCTGACATTGACGGCGTTTGGCGACGACGATTTTGGCAACAACCTGGTCTATTCACACTGCATCGGCGTCAGCATCTGGCTGCTGATTGAAGTGGCTCAGTACTGGCTGATGCCAGACCAAAAAAAACAATGGCGACGCCTGTACCTGATTGTCCCGTCGGCCGTCATACTGGGCTACGTCATCGGGCTACTTGCAGGAGGATGGCTGCTCGATCATCAAGCCTACGGTCTCTGGTCACAGAGCCCGCGTCTGGTGCTGGGCTATCTGTTGCTGAGCCTGATGGCCGGTGGCGCTCTGACCTTTTACTTCATGAGCCGCGAGCAGTTGGCCGCCGCCAATGAGGAGATGGCCCAGGCTGCCGCACAGGCCGAAGCTGCGCACCGACACGCCGCCGAATCCAAACTCTTGCTGCTGCAAAGCCAGCTCGAACCGCACATGCTGTTCAACACGCTGGCCAATTTGCGCGCACTCATCGGCACCGATGGCGCCGCCGCGACCGCCATGCTGGACCGGCTCAACGCCTATCTGCGCGCCACCCTGAATGCGTCACGAGCCATCGAACACTCGCTGCAAACCGAGTTCGACCGGCTGCGGGACTATCTGGAACTGATCGCGGTACGCATGGGATCGCGCCTGCAATTCAGCCTGGAACTACCAACAGAAATGGCGCAGATTCCAGTGCCGCCGCTGCTGATGCAGCCGCTGGTGGAAAACGCCATCAAGCATGGGCTTGAGCCCAAGGTCGAGGGCGGCAGTGTCATGGTGCGGGCTAGCGTGGACGCCGGACAACTCATGCTCGAAGTGACCGACAGTGGTGTCGGCTTCGATGCGTCCATGCCCGCGGTGGACGGTGCCGACGGCGGCTTTGGACTGACCCAGGTGCGCGAACGCCTGCTGGCAGCCTATGGTGCTCATAGCCGGGTCGAACTCACGTCCAAACCCGGCAGTGGCACCGTGGTCCAAATTCATCTACCGCTTTCCATCATCAAGCGCTAAGAAGAGGAGTTTGCAAATGAAATGGGACGCCATTGTGATCGGTTCGGGTATAGGCGGGCTGTGCGCTGCGGCTGCGCTGGCGCGATCTGGCAAGCGGGTTCTGGTGCTGGAGCAGCACTGGGTGCTGGGCGGCATGACGCAGACTTTCGAGCGCCAGGGTTTTCACTTTGCGACCGGTCTGCACTACATCGGTGGCGTCGGACCGGAGGCCGGCGCGGCAGGAAGTTTTGGTCGACTGCTGGCCTGGCTGGGCGATGGCAGCCTGCGCTTCGCGCCCCTGCCTACCGGCTTTGATACCGTGCGTCTACGGGACGCGACGCTGCCACAAGGCGAATTCCGTTTCACGTTCGGTGCCCCCGAATCGGACAATATCGCGCGCCTCAAAGCGCTGTTCCCGCAGGACTCGGCGGCGCTGGATCGCTACACCGAGGACTGCCGGCAAGCCCGGCGCACGGCCCAGACTCTGTTCACCTTGCACGGCATGCCCAAGCTTATGGCCGCATTGCTGGGCTGGCTGCGTGGCAGCACACTGCGCGCCAAGGCACAGACCACGCTGACACAGGCGCTCGCCGGTATCCGTCATCCGACCCTGCGCAAGCTTTTGGCCGCGCGCGGTGGCGACTACGGTCTGGCGCCGGAGCAGGCGCCGCTGGTACTGCACGCGACCGTGATGGGCAGTTACAGCCGCGGTGCCTGGTACCCGGTGGGCGGCCCGCGGCGTTTTGCCGAAAGTCTGGGTGCCACCGTGCGAGCAGCGGGCGGCGAATTGCGGACTTCCTCGACCGTGACCAGCATCATGATCGAGAACGGACGCGCCTGCGGCGTGCGCCTCCAGTCAGGCAGCACCGAAGCCGCTGCTGTCGTGATCTCCGCGATGGGCGCGCACAACACCGCTGCGGCATTGCCGAAGGACATCGCGCCGTCCTGGCGGGCCAGCATCGCGGCCATGCCATCCAGCGGATCGTACCTGTCGCTGTACCTGGGCTTCGAGGGCGACCTGCGTGACTGCGGCGTCGATGGCGCCAACCACTGGATCTACGAGGCCAGCCCCGATCAGCTCGATTGGCCGGACCCCCTAGACACCGATGCGCCTTCGCTGTTCGTGTCCTTCGGATCGCTCAACGACCCCGAGCACCAGGGAGGCCATACGGCCGAAGTGTTGACCGACGGCAGTTGGGAGGTCTTTTCAAAATGGAGAGACTCGCGCCTGGGTGCTCGACCCGAAGACTATGCGGCCACCAAATCGTGGATCGAGGAACGCCTGCTGGCCCAGTTCAAGCGGCTTTTTCCGGCTCTGGCTGAGCGGATCGTGTTCCATGAACTTGCCACGCCGCTGTCACACGCGGCCTTTGCCAATGCGCCACAGGGCGCGATGTACGGCTTGCGCATGACAGCCGAGCGCTTGCTTGATCAGGCCCTGCATGCGCGCACCCCTGTGCCGGGCCTTTACCTGGCCGGGCAAGACGTGACCAGCCTGGGCATTCAAGGCGCCGCCATGGGCGGATTCCTGGCCGCCGCTGCAGTCCAGCCACGCCTGTGGAAGCAGATGTCGCAATGAACCTGGTACGCCCCACAGCACTGATTGCCGAGGACGAACCCCTGCTCGCGGCCGCGCTGCAGGCGGAGCTGACGCAGGTCTGGCCCGAACTGCAGGTGCTTGCGACAGCAGGCGATGGTGCCTCGGCCGTGACACAGGCGCTACAACTCCGGCCCGACGTCTTGTTCTTCGACATCCGTATGCCGGCCCTGAGCGGCCTGGAAGCCGCCGCTGAACTTGCCGATGCCTGGAACATCGACACCGCGCAGGGCAAGCCCTTTCCGGCACTGGTCTTCGTGACCGCCTACGACCAGTACGCGATGGCCGCCTTCGAGGCCCAGGCGATGGACTACCTGCTCAAGCCAGTGCAGACCGGGCGCCTGCATAGGACCGTCGCCAAATTACAGCAGGCACTGGCCAATCGCGCTAACGCTGGCGTCGATTTCGAAAGCACGCTGGCGCAGTTGCGCGGTCTTCTCGGCGCCAGTACCGCGCCGGCCCAGGCGCCTCTCAAAATGATCCAGGCCAGTGTGGGCAACAGCATTCGTATGCTGCCAGTTCAGGAGGTGGTGTATTTTGAAGCGGCCGACAAGTACGTTCGAGTGCTCAGCAGCGAGCGTGAATACCTGATCCGCACGCCGCTCAAGGAACTGCTGCCGCAGCTCGACACCACCCAGTTCTGGCAGATCCACCGTGGTACGGTGGTCAATTCAAACTGCATCGAGACCGTGACGCGCGACGAGGCCGGCAAGCTCAGTGTGTCACTGCGGGGTCGGTCGGAAAAGTTGCCAGTGAGCCGACTCTACGTGCACCTGTTCAAGGCGATGTAACCGGTGCAGTCGATGGTGCACTACTGGTAGCCGTTCCAGCGCATCAGTCGGTGCTCGGTGGCTTCCTTGATCAGATCGCGCGATTCTTTTGAAAGATCGCTGTCTGCTCCACCAGCGCCGTCCAGTTCCACCGCCAATGCCTGGATCGCGACGCCGTAGTCGCCTTCTGCCGCCATCGTCAGCCAGTACCTGGCCTGCGTCGCGTCCGCTCTGACACCGTCACCCGCAGCGTAGGCATTGGACAGCAGAAACATGGCCTGTGGATTGCCCTGCCGACTCGACTCCTGCAACCAGTGGACGGCAAGTTCAAGGTTGGGCGCCACACCCTGTCCATACCGTGCCAACCGGGCCAGCATGAAGCTGGCCTCTCGGTCGTTCTGGCGCGCAGCCGCTTCGAACCAGAACCAGGCTTGCACATGGTCCTGTTTCAACCCCAGTCTGGCCTCGTGAAACGCCTTGGCCAGGTGGAACTGTGCCCTGGCATCGCCCGCCCTGGCAGCCCTGTCCAACCAGTTGACTGCATCGGTGTGGGTCGCCGGGGTCTGCGCCCGCACCAGACCCAACTCGCGTTGCGCCACCGCAGAGCCACCGTGTGCCCAGCGCTCCAGCATCTCGATGGCACCGGGCTGTCTGGACTGCAAGGCCTGCATGCCGACGGATTCGACTTGCGCGCTGGAGGGTGGCACGCCGGCCTGCTCGACGCAGGCCGACAGCAACAGCACCACCAGCAAAGCCGGCCATCTCATTTGCTCAGATCGATCGCATATTTCGCAAAGCCACTCGCATCCAGGCCGCCCTCACCCTTCACCCGCGTCAAGCCCAGAGTTTGTGCCACCGCCATCTTCCCCGGCGCCGAGCGCAGGATCACCGGACCCGCGGTGGCCACTTTGACGAAGTTCCAGCTTTGCCCGGCGCCGTTCTTGGCCACGCTGATCTTGCCCAGCGAGCGGACATAGTTGCTCACCACAGCCTGGTTCGCATCGGGTGACTTGATGATGGTCTTGCTGCCATCGATCCCCGGGAAATTGCCGCCACCGCTGGCACGGTAATCGTTGGTGGCGACGATAAAGTCGTCGCTGGCTGCAACCACCTTGCCGGCATAAGTCAGGCCGACAATGCGGCTGCCAGCGGGTTTCGTGACATCAATCTGGTATTGCAGCGCGTTGTTTTCGGCGTAGAACACATCGTAGTTGTAGATGGTCGAGTAAGAAGGTACCAGGTCCTGTTCGACCGCGTTGTTTGGATCGATTGTGGCGAACTGCTTGGCCGACGTTTCCAGCCAGTTCTTGAGGTCCGAGCCCTTGATCTTGACCGCCTGCAGATTGTTGTTTCCATACAGGTAGAGGTCGCCCGGGTTGCGTACCTGCAGACCCACCGGTGCCCAAATCAACCGCGACGCCCCGGCAATGTTGCAGACGAAAGTGACGTCGTCGTGACAGCAAAGCCCCCCGGCGTTACCGCCCGCTGCGCTGACGCCTGAACTGCTGTTAGATCTTCGGATAACCGGGCATGTCAAAGCCAGCCTCGGCCAGCATGCGCAGCAAGTCGCCGGCAGCCGCGTCGCTCAAGGCGCACAGCGGCGGACGCACTACACGCCATGACGGTTGTTTCGAGAATTCGGCAACGACCCGCTTCATCGCCGGGATCATCGCCGTGGCCTGGAAGATATTACGGATCACATCAGCCTTGGCTTGCAACACCCTGCCCTGCGGCCCGTTCCAGCCCTCATAAACCGCCTGGATGCCGGCCGGATTCACATTGACAGTGGCGCTGATGCAGCCGGTCGCGCCCAGCGGCAAGGCCCTGGAGAGCAAGGATTCACTGGCCGGAAAGACGTCAAAACCGTCCTTGGCAAAGTGCTCCAGCATGGCCCGGGTGTTGTCCCAGTTGCCCGACGAATCCTTGGCGCCGACAACCGTATCGGGGTAGCGCGTGCGCAGCATCGCAATAAGGTTCAAGGTGATTGGAACCTGCGTCAACTGGGGAATGTGGTACAGGTAAATCTTCAGGCGATCACTGGCGACGCGCTCGATCACTTCGGCGTAGTAGGCAAATAGCCCTTCGTCGGAGACGCCCTTGAAATAGAACGGCGGCAGCATCAAGACGCCTGAGGCGCCGCTGTCCACCGCATGTCTGGTCAAGCGGATGGCATCGGTGATTGAGCAGCCGCCGGTGCCCGGCATCAGGCGCTCAGCCGGAATGTCGGCCTGCAAAATGGCATCCGTCATTGCTATGCGTTCGTCGACGGACAGCGACGCCGACTCCGAATTGGTGCCGAAGATGGCCAGATTGACCTGCTGGCTGATGAGCCAGCGGCAGTGCGCGATGAAGCGCTCGACATCGGGCTCCAAGCCCTCTTTGAAAGGTGTCAGGACCGGCGCAAAAACGCCACGCAAGCGAGAGTTCATTTTGATGCTTTCTCAACGGCGAAAATAGGCCCTGATTTTGCTCTCCAAACCACCCGATCTGCATTTCGTCGCAACAACGCAGCAAAACTTGTCTGGAGAGGGTAAAGTCGCAACCTTTGCCGAAATACTTCAACAATTTGATCATGCTGTTTCATCGCGCCCCGGTTCCGACTCCGGTCGTCCGTTCCGTTCACAACGGTCGCGGCTGGGTAAAGCTCACGGTCGTCGGACTGTGCGCAGCCATCGCCATCGGCGCACTGGTCGCATGGCGTGTCAGTTCCGCCCGCAAGGAAGAAAAGAAGCCGGACGCCGCAGTCACCCTGGAGTTTGCCCCCGCCGATCTGAGCACGGTGGAAAATCGGAGCTTGTCGCGCACCCTGGCTTTCTCGGGCTCTCTCTCGCCGGTGATCCAGTCGACCGTGAAGTCCAAAGTGTCGGGTGAAGTACGCAAGGTTCTGGCGCGCGAGGGCGAGCGGGTCGCGCAGGGGCAGGTGCTGGCCCAGATCGACACCGCTGACCTCCAGGCCAGACTCGATGCGCAAGTGGCTGCGCTGGAAGAGGCCAAAGCGCGATGGTCGATTGCCGAGAAGAACCGCGAGACCAACCTGAAACTGCTGCAGCAGAACTTCATTTCACAAAACGCATTTGACACCACGCACAGCACCTTCGAGGCAAGCTCGGCCTCGGTGCGATCGGCCGAGGCGCAGGTGCGCCTGGCGCGCTATGCCATGCAGGACGCTGTGGTGCACGCCCCGATCCAGGGCATCCTGGCGAAGAAATTCGTCAATGGCGGTGAAAAGGTCGGCCCCGACAGCCCCATGTTCACGCTGGTTGATCTGACGCGCATGGAGATCGAGGCGCCGGCACCGGCGTCGGAAATACCGGCAATACAGGTCGGGCAGATAGCGTCGTTCAAGGTGGACGGCTTTGGCGAGCGTGTCTTTGAAGGCCGCGTCGAACGGATCAACCCCGTGACCGAAGCAGGATCGCGCTCGATCACCATGTATCTGTCGGTCAACAACCGTGACGAAGTGCTCAAGGGCGGCATGTTCGTCAAAGGACTTCTGGTGCTGGACAAAGCCCCGGCGTCGGCCGTTGTGCCGCTGGCGGCGGTGCGCGAGGACGCCGGCAAGAGCTACGTGTTCACCCTGGAAGGCGGCAAGCTGGCAGTACGCAACATCGTGCTGGGTCTGCGTGAGGAGCAGGCCGGCCTGGTCGAAGTCAAGAGCGGTCTGGAAGCCGGCACTCAGGTGGTCAACGCCCGCATGCCGGGGCTGAAGGCGGGCGCCAGTGCGGTGGTGAAGACACCCCAGGCCGCGCCCGCCGCGGCACCCGCTTCAGCCAAAGCAGGCTAGGAGACCGGCATGTGGATCACTAAGACCAGCATCGGGCAGCCGGTTTTCGCCACCATGGTGATGGTGGCGCTGCTGGTGCTCGGCATCTTTTCGTACAACCGGTTGCCGGTCGAACAAATGCCCAATGTCAGCAATCCGTTTGTCTTTGTATCGATTGCCTACCCGGGCGCCTCTCCGGAACAGGTTGAGAACGACCTGATCAAGCCGATCGAAAACGTGCTCAACACCGTCAACGGCGTCAAGAAGATATATGCGACCACACGCGAGGGTTTGGGTTTCCTGCAGGCCGAGTTCCGTTTGAGTACCGACATGGCGGCGGCGACCCAGGAAGTGCGCGACAAGGTGGCCCAGATCAAACCCGGCTTCCCGCGCGAGGCCAAAGACCCGCTGGTCAGTCGCGCCGACTGGCAAGACCAGCAGCCGGTCGTCAATCTGGCAGTAGTGTCGGAAAAACACAGTCCACGCGAACTCTCCACGCTGACCGACCAGATCATCGTCAAACGACTGCAGAACGCGCCGGGTGTCGGCGCCGTCAATGTCACCGGCAGTGTCGTGCGCCAGGTTCTGATCTACCTCAAACCGGCGCAGATGCAGTCCTTTGGCGTTGGCGTCGACCAGGTGATCGCGGCCATTCAGGCCAGCAACCAGGACTTTCCGTCGGGCACCCTGACCAGCGGCGCGGCCGAACAACTGGTGCGGGTCGAGGGCAAGCTCAAGGATCCGAAAGACTTCGAGAGAATCATCGTAACGCGCCAGGGTAGCGCTCCGGTCTACTTGAGCCAGGTCGCGCAGGTGGTGGATGGCGAACAGGAGGCAACGTCGGTGGCGCGCGTTGACGGCAAACGCTCGATTGGCGTCGGCGTCTTCAAGGTACAGGACGCCAACATCGTCGAGACCGGTGACGGCGTGCGCAAAGCGGTCGATGACCTTGGCAAACTGCTGCCCGCCGGGGTCGAAATCAAGACCATCAATGCGACCTCGGACGGCATCAAGAGCTCATTGCAAAACGTCAAGATGACGATTCTCGAAGGCGCCATCCTGACGGTGCTGATCGTGTTCCTGTTTCTGCATTCGTGGCGCAGCACGGTGATCACCGGACTGACCCTGCCGATTGCCGTGATGGCAACCTTTATCGCCCTGTACGCCTTCGGCTTCACGCTGAACTTTCTCACCCTGATGGCCTTGAGCCTATGCATCGGGCTGCTGATCGACGACGCGATCGTCGTGCGCGAGAACATCGTGCGCCATCTCGGCATGGGAAAGAATCACTTCGTGGCCGCCAATGAAGGCACCGAAGAGATTGGACTGGCGGTCATGGCAACCACTTTTGCCATCATTGCGGTCTTTGTACCGATTGCCTTCATGAGTGGCATCATTGGACGCTACTTTTTGCAGTTCGGCATTACCGTGGCGGTCGCCGTTCTGGTCTCGCTGTTCGTCAGCTTCACGCTCGATCCGATGCTGTCCTCGATCTGGCTCGATCCGTCCGGCGATCGATTCAAACGGCTGCCCTGGCTCGGACGCACGATGAACCGGGTAGAACATCTGGTCGTGAAGGCACACGAGATTTATGCTGTGCTGCTGACCTGGTCGCTCGCCAATCGCGTCAAGGTTCTGCTGCTCGCCACAGCAATGTTCTTCGGCAGCCTGTTCATCGTGCCGCTGGTGGGAACCGAATTCATGCCGGAGACCGATGACGGATTCATCTCACTGCGCCTGAATACGCCGATCGGCTCCAGCCTCGAGTACACCGACGCCAAGGCGCATCAGGTCGAAGACGCGCTCAAGTCCTTCCCCGAGATTGCGATTGCCGAAACCAATGTCGGCACCGATGACGGAACCAACTACGCACGTGTCAACTTGAAACTTTCGGAGCGAAAGATCACCCACAGACGTTCGCAAAAGGAACTGGAAAAAGCGATTCGTGCCCGGCTCGCCAGCATCGCCGGCATCGAACTCTCGGTTGGCTACAACAAGCCGATCTTCATTTCGATACTCGGACCCGATGCGCAGAAGCTGACCGAACTGTCGCAGGGCGTGATGAAGGAAGTGGCCAAGATCAAGGGCATTACCGACCTTGAAAGCAGCGAACGGGGTGCCAATCCGACGCTGGCGATCCGCATCAACAATGAACTGGCCAGCGATCTCGGCCTGAACGCGGCGCAGATCGGTCAGGCGCTGCGCCCCCTGGTAGCGGGCGACACGATCTCGCACTGGCAGGCGGCCGACGGCCAGAACTACGACGTCAATATTCGGCTGCCGAAAACCGGGCGACGCATTGCCGCCGACCTCGGCGACCTGTACATGACGAGCAGCCGCAGCCGTGCCGACGGAACGCCGCAGATGGTGATGTTGCGCCAGGTGGCAGACTTTGTGCCGACCTTCAGCGCACAGCAGGTCAAGCGCCTGGATTTGCAACGACGCGTGTCGCTCTATGCTGGCGTTGAAGGTCGCCCATCGGGTGACGCGGGCAGCGAGGTCGAAACGCTGCTGAAGAAGCTGGAGCCCGAACTGCCGCCAGGCTACCGCTTCAACGTCGGAGGCCAGACCCAGGACATGAACGAGTCCTTTAGTTCCATGCTGGCGGCCCTGGGCATGGCCGTCATCTTCATCTACCTCATTCTCGCTTCGCAGTTTGGCAGTTTCGTGCAGCCGCTGGCGATCATGGCGTCTTTGCCGCTGGCGCTGATCGGCGTCTTTCTGGCGTTGCTGCTGACCGGCACCACGCTCAATCTTTTCTCCATGATCGGTTTCATCATGCTGATGGGACTGGTGACCAAGAACGCCATTCTGCTGGTCGATTTCACCAACCAGGGCGTGCGTGACGGCAAGTCGCGCAATCAGGCGATCTCCGATGCCGGGCAGGTTCGCCTGCGACCTATCCTCATGACCACGCTGGCGATGGTCTTTGGCATGCTGCCAATGTCGCTCGGTCTGGGTGACGGCGGTGAAACGCAGGCGCCGATGGGCCGCGCCATCATCGGCGGCGTCATCACTTCGACCCTGCTGACGCTGGTCGTGGTGCCGGTGCTCTACACCTACCTCGATGCCTGGGGCGCCAAAGCCAAGGCCTGGTTCAAATCAAGCGGCGACGCACCAGTTGTTCTGTCAGACAAGCCAACGGATTGATCGACTGGCTGCAAGGCGAAGGAGCGGCGACTTTCGGTCTGCGATTCAAAACGTCCAGGTGCTGGCGACATAGGCCATGGCGCGCGTTGGCAGTTGCATCACCAGTGCATTGGCCGGGCCACCATAGGCGCGCAGCCCGCCCTGCACCTGCACCCGATCGCCCTGCCAGTTCAGCGATGCGGTCAGCACCCGCCCCTGGTCAGCCGGCGTGTAGAGAATATCCAGCGCCGGTTGCCAGGCCTCGTGTTGCCAGCTCAGGCGCATGAAGAGGTTGCTGCGGCGCAGATTCGGCGACGTGCTGAAGGCCTGTGTTTGCCAGGCCAGATTGCCGGCCACGGCCACTTCGGGTGCACCCCGTGTTGCCAGCAAAGCAAGCTGGCTGTTGCGATCCATCCAGGCGTCCCACTGGGCATCGGACGGTGCCGTGCCATCCCACCAGGCTTCGGCCAGCACGCTGAGTTGACTCTCGTTCGTCCAGGTGCCACCGATCAGGATTTGCTTGACGCCGGACTCGGTACTGGGTTGCCATGGGTTGCTGGCGACTAGTGCGTTGCCATTGGCGGCGCTCGCCAGACTGTCCACCCGCTGCGAATAGCGCGCAGAGCCGTGCAGTTCCAGTGCATCACTGGCCACCCATGCCGCTGCCGCGCCAACGCTGGCACCGGTGTGCGCTCCATAGCGGGCAAAGCCGTGCCAGTCCACAGCACCATCGCGCTGGTACAGCCGCAGGTCCAGCGCCGGCTCGGCGGCACCGCGCGCGTCGCTCGATGCGGTCGGGTTGACCCAGACCCAGGACCAGGCCGTATTGGCATTGAAGTATTCGGCCATCAGCAATGGCCGCCCCTCAGGCGTGCTGTAGATCAAGGTGCGACGCGCCTCCTGCTGAACAACATCGTTCGGACGAAAGCCGTAGCCCACGTCCCAGGCCACAATTTTCTTGCCGGCACTGAACTGCCAGGCACCGCCATCGTGCGACGCATACAGTTCATTGACCCAGGCCTTGCTGCTTGTGACTCCACCCTCCAGCCATTGCTGTTGCAGGGTTACGATGCCGCTCAAGCCATGACCACTGGCGCGCAACTCGGCCTCCAGCGCGCCGCCGCTGGCAGGCAAATCGACAACTCCCTGTTGCAAGGCGTCAGCCAGTGCCATTGGTCCAGCGCTTGATGCCTGTTGCCCTATCCACTGGGCACGAATCTGGCCGCTGAGTTGGACCTGATCAGGCACCACCTGCGCCCAACCAACAGCGGCGCCTAGCAGCGCGATGGCGGCCAGCATGGTTTTGAACATCGCCTACTCCAACGGTGGATTTCGGACCAGGAACATCGGGTTCAGCCACTCTGGTGGCACCTGACGTTCCTTGCGACTCAGGTAACGCACATGCGTAGTCTTGTGGTTGCTGACCTGGTCTGACAAGACCATCTCCGTCACCATGGTCGGCGCGCCCGGCTTGTCCATCACAAAGCGTGCCTGCTTGGCCAGTTTGTCTGACAACACATAGAGGTCGGCGCGCACCGGCTCGTGTCGGCTCTTGCCGATCCACAGTTCGATGCGCTGGTAAGTCACACCCTTGCGGTCGGCGTTCAGGCTCAGGTGCAGGCAGCTCAGCTTCGCCGCTGCGCCCGCCTCCTCACAAGGCTCCTCACCAACCAGCTTGCCGGTGTAATCGTCGGCCCAGCTCATGGTGGCCACGTCGCCGGTGGAGGCGTCACCCAGCAGTTTTTGCATCGGCGTGATGCGCAGCGGACGCTGACTGCTGGGCATCAACAACCAGAAGTCGTCACCCAGCATCAGCACCTTCTGCCCCTGCTCGGCCGGACTCTTCATCAGCACCAGCGATTGCCGTTTGGCCTGCGCAAACACGGTGTAACGCCGCTCCTTGTCGGGCGAACCATCGGCATTAAGCACATTGATCTGCGTCTCGACCTGCAGGTTGTCGGCGCTCATGCGGTACTTGTCGGTAGCCTTGAGCAAGGCTGACACATCCTGCGCCTGGGCAGCGATTGCCAGCAAGGTAAAGCTTGCGATGGTGAGTGATTTATATGGTTTCATGGGAGTCTTTCAAGAGTAAATTTCGGCTCGGTGGTAAACATTCATTTCGCTGATTCCCCCCCCTCTCCCCCAACCCCTCTCCACCCCCGCCGGGGCGGAGAGGGGAGCTAACAGCCCTATTTGGCCAACGCTTTGAAGCGAGCGAGTTCAACGCTTCGGCCAAATGACCAACCAACATGAACTCATTCACTTGGAACACGCGGCCAAATAGGGCTGTTAGCTCCCTTTCTCGCCCGGCGGGGCGAGAAAGGGCGGGGGGATAGAGTGGGGAAAGAAGACATAGAGTCAAAGCTGTCACGTATGTGCCAGTGCATCCACCACCGGCATATTGACTGTCTTGCGTGCCACCCAGACCGAGGCCAGCACGGTCAGTGTGACCATGGTCAACATGGTTGCGAGGTACATCGTGAGGTCAAAGGAAATGATGAGTGGGTAGCCTTTGGACTGTCCGGGCGGTGGCGGCATTTCCATGGGCACGACCAGCAGAAACACCGTGACCGCAATCGCCACGATGGCTCCAGCTATCGTACCGACTCCGCCCAGCACCATGCCCTCCAGACCCAGCGTGCGCAGCAACTGCGATGGCAGCGTGCCCAGAGCCCGCAAGGTGCCGATTTCACGGGTGCGTTCGATGATCGCCATCGCCATCGCATTGGTCACGACAAAGACCACGATCAGTCCGATGATCATTCCCAGCGCACCGAAGATCCGGTTGTAAAGGTCCTTCACCGACTTGTAGAAGAAGGCCTGATCGAGCCAGGTCTGCACTGTCAGCGTCGGGTTGGCACTGGCAAAGCGCTGCCGGGCCGCGTCGGTCATTTCCATGCGTGCCAGAAACACACCCAGGCTCGATACGCGCTGCGTGTTCAGCAACTTTTGCGCTGTCGCAATGTCGGTGTAGATGAAGCGCCGGTCCATGTCCGGCACGCCGGTCGAAAAAGTGCCTTTGACCCGCACGTCCATCGCATTCAGGGCGCCTTCGGTCGTACTGGCCAACAGGGTCAGACTGCTGCCCGGCTTGGCCTTGAGGCTTTTTGCCAGACCTTCACCGAGCATGACTTCCGGGTCTTTGCTGCCGCTGGCCAGAACCTCGCCCGCAGTGACCGTCAGGAACGGCCCTTTCACGGCGAACTCGCTGTCGGGGTCTATACCGGTGGCCATCATGACGGTGGATTTTTCACCATTGCTGATGAGGCCGCTGAACTCCACACGCGGCAGCACCTGACGCACTTGCGGGTCGGTCAGCAACTGGCTGCGCAATTCCTGCGCATTGTCCAGGCCATGCTGCAGAGGCGTGTCCTCGTCCTTGTTGAACTGATCGGGCTTGCCAATGATCAGATGCCCGGTGCTGCGCGCCGCCATCTCCGACAAGCCCTGGTAAGTGGACAGCGCAAAACCGCCTGCCACCAAAATGGCTGCCGTGCCGAGTGCGGCAATCGATACCGTGACCAGCGAGCGGCGCCGGTTGCGCAAGGTGTTCTGCCAGGCAAATTTCAACCACATGAAGTTCATTGCAATCTCCCATCAAGCAGCGCCACAACGCGGTCGCAGCGGCTGCTCAAGCGGCTGTCGTGTGTGGCAATCACAAAAGCGGCGCCCTCGGCATGGCCGAGTTCGCGCATCAGTTCCAGCACCTGGTCCGCCGTGTGCGAATCCAGGCTGGCGGTGGGCTCATCGGCAATCACCAGCCGTGGCCGCTTGACCAGCGCGCGGGCAATCGCCACGCGCTGACGCTGCCCGCCAGACAAGGCGTCGGGGCGGTGCCTAGCGTGCTCCAGAAGGCCAACAGCCTGGAGTTGCGCTGCCACGCGTTCGCGCCGCTCCGACGCCGAAACACCGGCGATGAAGAGCGGATAGTCCACGTTTTCTGCCACCGTCATGACCGGCACCAGGTTGAAGTTCTGGAACACAAAACCCAGCGCATCGCGCCGCAGCAGCGTGCGCTGCACTTCGTTCAGACCATTGACGGATTTCCCGCCGAGCATGATGTCACCGGAGTCTGGGGTGTCGATCAGACCGCACAGGTTCAGGATGGTGCTTTTACCGCTGCCTGAGGGGCCCGTCAGCGCCAGCAACTCACCTGGCCGCACGTTCAAGTCTATGCCTTGCAGGGCCGGGATCACGTGCTCGCCCAGACGGTAGGTCTTGTGGACCGCGTGGAGCTCGACCACGCTGGTTTCAGACTGGCTCATGATGCAAGTGCCTTGAGCTGGACACGGGCCGCCTCGGCCTGCGGTGCGCTGGACTGAATCACCTGGTTCAAGTACTTGCGAGCGTCATCGGGGCGCTTTTCTTTGGCAGCTAGCGAGGCACCGGCCAGCCACACGTCCCCCCGGAACTGCAACGGGCTCGCCGCCAGCAAAGGACTGGATAGCACCTCGTTCAACAGCTTGGCACCGCGCGCGCCACGATTCATGAAGCCAGGCACCGCCAGAAAGGTGCTGGCCGCAACAAAGCGCACTTCCAGTACGGCAGGCAGCTTGTTCTGCAGCACCGCATCGTGAGCCGGCGTCAGCATCGCCAGTGCCTTGTCCAGCATCGCCAGGCCGTCTTCGGCGTAGCTCATCTTCTTCCACGGTAACCAGGTGGTGTTGGCTTTCATGCTGGTGGCCGCACCGGCATAGGCCATCAGCACCGGATTGGTCGGTTCGCTCTTGAGCAAGACGGTGAAGGCCTCTGCGGACTTTTCGATGGCGCTTTCGTTGCCCTTGCTGGCTTGCAGGAACTGCTCAAAAGCGGGCTGGAACTGAGCCTCTGGGGCTGCGTGCGCCGTCGTGATCATCAGCAAGGATGCGGTGACCGCAAGGAGGCGGGCTGAGAATTTGGGTGTCAATCCGAGTTTCATGGTGAAGTCCTCTTGGTGAGAAAGTTGTGGGAACGGGCTGAAGCGTATTCAGCCCGTTCCACCCATGCACCTGGATTGCGACAAAGCAGCCTGTCGCTGGCGCGAAATGCCTAAAAAGCGACGCGAAAGTGAGCTGAATTAGCCGTGGCGATCATGCTCGCCCGGCAGCACCAAGCTGCGCCAGGAGTCCGGCACCCAGGCACTCAGGCGTGCATTGATACGGCCTTCATGACGCTGCCACCAGATGCCCAGCGCCACCACGCCCAGACCCAGCGCCGTCAACGCGAACGGAAACAGCAGGCTGTCCTTGAAGACCTGGTACGACAGATAGCCCAGGTAGCCGGCCACACCCAAGGCTCCCAGCACCGTGAAGACGCGCCGCACTATTGCTGCGCCGAACAGGACCAACGCCACATTGATCAGCGCATAGACCAGTTTGGCCCACTCGGCGCTGGATTCGCGCAGACTGAGACCACACCAGAACATGATGGCACCAAAGAGGTAAAGCCAGAACGCGTAGTCCTGCCGCCACATCGGCTCTTGCGCGCGGCGGCAGCGCAGATCGACCCAAATCGCCAGGCCGCAGGTGGCAACGCCGAACAGCAAGGACACGTCGCGCGTGAACTCCCAGTCAAAGCGCTGGTTCTGCATCAAGGCGTTGGCAAGGTCCATGCTGATGTACCAGATCGTGACCGCCACCGGCATCACCATGAAAGGCAGGCGGTAGCGCCACAGCATCGCCACACCCGCCATCAGCGTGGCGAACTCGAGCGTCAACCAGCGCCAGTTGATGCGTGCGTGGTAGGCCGAGTATTCTTGCGAGTCACCCGGCGGCCACAAGCCCATCGCGTTCTGCAGGCACCACACAATCAGCGGCACCAGGCACACCGCAAGCGTCGCCAGAATGCCGGCGGGGACGCTTAGCGCGCGCAACACCAGGTGGTCGGCCACTTTGAGGCAGGCCAGCAGATAGGCCGCGCTGATCACCATCAGACCCCAGGAGCCAAAGGCCTCCCAGCCAAGCGACATGAACAGCGTCATCGCGCCAATGGCCACCATGCCGCCCAGGTAATACAGGGTATTGGTAAAGCCGAAGTCCGGCCCAGGCACCGGCTGGCGTACCACCGCGCTCCAGCGCGACCAGAGCTGCTGCGCTTGCACTTCAGAGACCAGACCATCCCGCACCGCAGCGTCAAGGTCGGAGTGGTGCAGTTGCACCGTGGCAGGAGGACTGCCAGCGCTATCGTTTGGGTTCACCTTGCCTCCTGAGGGCGAGTTCCAGTGCTGAACATGGTACTTCAGCGCGGATCGCCGACTAAAATCAATTTCATGAGCGCACCCACACCCGTCGAACCGCCCGCCAAGCCCAGCAACTTTCTGCGACAGATCATCGAGCAGGATCTGGCCAAGGGCACTTATGCCCAGCGCCGCTGGGGCGGTGGCCCGGGCGATGCCGCACACCACGCCAAGGGTGATGTTGACGCGGCCAAGATCCGCACCCGCTTTCCACCCGAACCCAATGGCTATCTGCACATTGGCCACGCCAAGAGCATCTGTCTGAACTTTGGTCTGGCGCGCGACTATGGCGGCGTCTGCCACTTGCGCTTTGACGACACCAACCCTGAGAAAGAGGACGTCGAGTACGTCAACTCGATCCGTGACGCGATCAAATGGCTGGGTTTCGACTGGAACGGCTCACCGGATGCCGAGCCCTACATGGCCAGCGATTACTTCGACTTCATGTACCGCGCCGCCGAGTACCTGATCGAATCCGGCCACGCCTATGTCGACGAGCAGACGATTGAGCAGATCCGCATCAACCGTGGCGACTTCGGCAAGCCCGGCGTGGACAGCCCTTTCCGCACACGCACTCCCGCCGAAAACATGGCGCTTTTTCGTGAAATGCGCGATGGCAAGCACGAAGACGGTGCCATGGTGCTGCGCGCCAAGATCGACATGGCCAGTCCCAATATCAACCTGCGCGACCCGGCCATCTACCGCATACGCCGCGCCACGCACCACAACACGGGCGACAAGTGGTGCATCTACCCGATGTACACCTACGCGCACCCGATCGAGGATGCGCTGGAGCAGATCACACACAGCATCTGCACACTCGAATTTGAAGACCAGCGCCCGTTTTACGACTGGCTGCTCGAACGCCTCTCGGAAACGGTCACGCTTTCCGATGGTCGGGTCATCGGCGGATTGCTTGCCAGCCCGCCACCGCGCCAGTACGAGTTTGCGCGCCTGAACCTGACGTACGTGATCACCAGCAAGCGCAAGCTGGCGCAACTGGTGTACGACCACCGCGTGAGCGGCTGGGACGACCCGCGCATGCCCACCATCGTCGGGTTACGCCGGCGTGGCTACACACCCGAGGCCATGCAACTCTTTGCCGACCGCATTGGCGTGACCAAGAGCGACAGCTGGATCGACTATTCCACGCTGGAAGGCTGCCTGCGCGAAACGCTGGACGTGTCTGCTCCGCGCGCCATGGCCGTGCTGGACCCGGTGAAACTGGTGCTGAGCAACTGGGATGAGCTCATGGGTGCGGGCGCGCTGGACGACTGCGCCGCCCCTGTGCACCCGCACCTGCCCGAGCTGGGACAGCGCCAGTTCAAGATCGGCAGGGAACTCTGGATTGAACGCGGCGACTTTGAAGAGATGCCGCCCAAGGGTTTCTTCCGCCTGTTCCCCGGCAACAAGGTGCGCCTGAAGTACGGCCACGTGATCGAGTGCACCGGCTGCAGCAAGGACGCCAGCGGCAAGGTCACCGAAGTGCAGGCGAATCTGGTGCCCGACACCAAGAGCGGCACACCCGGCGCCAGCGCCATCAAGGTCAAGGGCGTGATCACCTGGGTTGCCGTGGCCGACGCCCTGAGCGCCGAAGTCCGCATGTACGACCGCCTGTTCACCGACCCGAACCCCGACGCTGGAGGCAAGGACTTCATCGAAGGCCTGAACCCGAACAGCCTGAAAGTGGTTACCGCTGTGGTCGAGCCGTCACTGGCCAGCGCCAAGGCAGACGACAAATTCCAGTTTGAGCGGGTCGGCTACTTTGTGGCGGACCGCATCGACCACACGCCGGGCAAACCGGTGTTCAATCTGGCGGTGGGGTTAAGGGATGGGTGGGGGAAGTGACCCGATGCAGACCACCGACTACTTTCGCAACGATGTCATGGTCAAACGGCCTTACATCAAGCAAGAGTGGATCGTGCTTGCTTTGTCCAACCCGGTGCGGCGAGAGATTCAGGCCGATGATGGTCGCATCCGCCATTGGGTGTGGATAGACGAGTTGAACCGCTATTTGCGGGTCGTCACCCTCGAAGATGGCACAACCGTGCACAATGCACTTTCAGACCGGAGGTTCTCGCCATGAAAATTTCTTACGACAAAGCAACCGACTCGCTCTATATCCACCTAGCGGACCGTGCCTCTGTGGACTCTGACGAAGTGAAAGACGGCGTTGTACTGGACTTTGATGCTAACGGCGCCTTGGTCGGCATCGACGTCCAGCACGCGAGCGAGCGAGCAGACATCCATAATTTGTCTCTGTCGAAGCTTCCATTTGGGGAACTGTTGGCGGCGTGAGAAGCTGGAATATGCCCCACTCAAAAGCGACTTGGTAGGAGATTGAAAATGCCGATGACTGAAAATCAGTTGCTCGCTCGCGACGCCAAACGTGACATCGGTGCGGAGCTACTTCTCTCGGTGCGCCAAATGAAGGCTGGCAAAGGCACTGTGGTTAGCCAAACGACATCGTTCGGTGTACGCTGCGCATCAGCGATTCCAATTCTGCAAGGGTAGGTGCAACACAAGATCGGTAACAGCCAATGAAGATCGGAACCTCACTTCTCATACTTCTGCTCGCCATCATCGCACTGTTGGCAGAAGCGGTACTGTATTTTTTACTTGGCATTGGTGCCGCATTTTCTGGCAATATTTCCCAAGTCGGAGGGATTGCATATTTCTTCGTTTCGGTAATGATCATGACGTTGGCATTGGGAGTCACTGCCCCGGTCTGTGCTTTCATCGAGGCGTCAAGCAAGAAGGCAAACGTCGGATACAAAATCCTGCTGGCGATTCAGGGACGGCTTTGTGGAATTGATCGCTGCCATCGTGCGCAACGCCGGACTCAAACACGTGGACATCCGCACTGCCGAGAAGAAGCAGCGCACACTGCCGGGCTACTTCCGTCCCGCCAAAGAATGGGACTTGGTGGTGCTGTCGGGCAAGGACCTTGTGGCCGTCGTCGAAGTAAAAAGTCAGGTCGGCAGTTTCGGAAACAACTTCAACAACCGGGTGGAAGAGGCACTGGGCAACGCGACGGACTTCTGGCACGCCTATTCGCGCGGTCTGTACACGCCATCGAGCCGGCCCTGGCTCGGCTACCTGTTTATGTTGCAAGATTCATCCGGCTCCAGCGAACCCACCAAACGCATTCACCTAGCGCCCTACCCGGTCGAAGAAACTTTTCAGGAATTGTCTTA
>CAIVLG010000250.1 GCA_903906695.1 uncultured beta proteobacterium
ATGGGCTGGTTCGATGACTCCATGGTTGTGCTCCTGTCGTGAACGAGGCCGATTGCCTCGGTCCAAAACATACGCAGAAACTCAACCTGTGAAAACCAACAATGCTCGATCAGTGCCTACCGCGCGAGCGGTTTAGTCCTCAGACACTGAGGCGACTGTCAATTTTCTAAACTGGTCGCCTCAAAGCGGTCACAGACCTTGACGCTATGAGGGCAAACAACACAATGAAGGTCTCGGTCGCAGTATGCAGACAGCGGAGTTGGAAAGTGTTGACCTACGCAGCCCCATCAGGGCCTTCTCAAGAACAGCGAACAGTGCTTCTGCCCGCTCGTCCTGCACTCAGTTGATCGGCAGTGGACCTCGATGATTCAGGTACGACTTGGTGTATTTCACATCTTCTTTCAGGATGTGCTCAATGAGCACGGTCTTGATCTGCAAACCGGCTTCTATCCATGGCGCATTCAGACATGTTGAGACATTGCTCGACATAATTGCCTGTAGTTTCTTGATGATCTGGGCGTGTATAGCCGCATGGCTCTGGGAGTCGGGGTATTGCCATTCCTTGAACAGTCGTTCTTCATGCGCGAAGTGTTGCACCGCGTCGTCGATGATCATTTGCAGTCTATGACGAATTTCGGGCAACTGCGCCCTGTCGACAATGCTTCGATTCAGTTCGTTGACCAGACGAGCAAATCTCTTGTGATCTTCATCAATATCCGTGATGCCGACACTCAATGCTTCGCTCCACTCGATCTTCCAGATGGGGGTCTCCACCTGTGGCTCAGAGGCTATTTCCGTTGTCATTGAAGTGTGCTCGTTAGGTCGGGAACTTGTAAGCACGTTGGTGAAAGAGTTTGATGCAGGCATCCACTACATCTTGATCGTAGAGCGTCCCGCGATGCAACTCGATTTCCTCCAATGCCGCCTCGATTCCCAATGCTGGACGATATGGCCGGTGGGAGGCCATTGCTTCGACCACATCAGCCACCGCCAGGATGCGCGACCCCAGCATGATCTGGTCACCCTTGAGCCCCTGGGGATAGCCCGAGCCGTCCAGCCTTTCATGGTGCTGCCACACATTGGTTGCCAGTGGCCAAGGAAACTCAATGTCCTTAAGAATGTCGTAGCCGCGCTGTACATGCTGTTTCACGAGCATGAATTCCACCTCCGTCAATCCGCCCGGCTTGGAGAGAATTTCCGCAGGGACGCTGATTTTCCCCAAGTCGTGAACGCTTGCGGCAAGCCCTATGCCGTTAATCGTTTCATCCGGCAATCCCATTTCCTTGGAGATGGCGACAGCCAACTGGCCAACACGTGATTGGTGGCCAGAGGTATAGGGGTCGCGTGCCTCCACAGTGGCGGCGATGGCCTTGATGGAGTCTTCCATGCTTCGCAGCAGTATTTCCGCATGTTGCTGATGTTCGACAGCAATACGGTCGCGCTCTGCTCTGGTGCGCAAGGTGACGATGCCAAATGCAAGGTCATTAGCAAGTTCTTCGAGGAGCGTAACCTCTTCAGGAATAAATGCACTCGGTTCTGGTGCGTACAAGGTGAACGCACCCAGCACCTTGTTGTCGCAAAGGAGAGGAAGTGCTGCGCTAGATTGGTATCCACGCTTTATTGCTGATTCCCGCCAGGGAGCCATTTTTGGATTGCTCAGGTAATCCTGATTGACGACGGTTAGCCCGGTCCTTATCGCGGCACCGGTAGGACCTTGCCCCCGCTCAGTGTCTGCCCACGTGATATTCGCTCTGTCCAAGTATTCGTCTCTAGAGCCCGATTGAGCAACGGGACGCACAGTTTTGCCAGCGTCATTCTCGGCGAAGCCGACCCAGGCCATCAGATAACCGTTTTCCACAACCAATTGGCAAATTTCGTCAAGTAGTTCTTGCTCGTTCTGCACATGCACCAGCACCTGATTGCATTTGCTCAAAATCCTGAGTGCCCGGGTAAGCCTCTTCTGAATTTCTTCGGCCTGCTTGTGTGCAGTGATGTCTTCGAAGACCCCCAAAATGCCAATCACATTTTGTTCTGCGTCCCGCAAAGGGACCTTTGACGTGCGTACCCAAATGATCTTTCCTTCAGGGCTCGTTTGGGGTTCTTCATATGCGAGCTTTGGAACTTCAGATTCCATTACACGCAAGTCATCGGCTCGGTAAATCTCGGCCAAATCCTTCCACCCCATATCGAAGTCTGTCTTCCCGATTAACTCGTCGCGGCGAGTAAACCCGGCATCGATGGCAAATAGCGTGTTGCAGCCCAAGTATCGTGAATCGCGATCTTTCCAGAACGCACGTATCGGAAGACCTTCAACTATGGAGTGAAGAATGACCTGACTGAAATCTGGTTGAAAGGTTTGGTCCATCGGGCGCTGTTAAATCGGCAAGACGTCGAAATGCGGCAGGAACGAATCATATTACTCCCATCTCACCATGGATCACTGCTTTGTCTTAATGTGGTGTCTTAATGTGGCCTTCACGCCCGGTGCCATCGGCAGCGGGTCAGGATTTGATACAGCCTCTGCGCAGATCGCGGTCAGTGATATCGACCTGACACCGATTCTGATGCTGTCGCTGGAAGATTGATCGACTAGACGTTGTTGGCCCGTGCGAGCGAAGGCGGGCCGCCATATAGCTGCCTGCCATGAACGACTGGACTCGCTGCGCAACTGAATTACATTTTTCCCCGAACCTGACTTTCAACTTTGACGGTCGGCATTGGAGAGAAGTGGTTGGCGTGAGACACAAAATGTCATCACGCGGCCTGACGACAATGCCAAACTGACTATCCACGGCAGTTGGCAGGGGCATATTTGCCAGCCAAAGTGCCGAACGTGCCGTGGTTGACGACTGGGTTCTGATCGGCAGAATTGCAGTTCCAGACAAGTTGTCCGTCTGGGGGCGTGGAACTGGTAGCAGTGCCGTAAAGCCTTGCTCCGTCTGAGCTTCCAATGCGGGGAGCCAGAATCAGAGTATTGGCTCCCGCTGGCGCGATTAAGGTCGTGAAGGTAATAGTGATTTGTCCGCGGGCATCGTCAATGTCGATACTGGCTACATTGCTTGTCGGACTCGGCGAGGTCCATCCGGCGCTAAACTCAACTCCCAGCATGGCGTTCTCAATCACCTTGGTTTTCGCTGGTGACGCCAGAACCAACCCCTCACTGACTCTGGTCCTAGTGAGATAGTCTTGATATGCGGGTAACGCGATAGAAGCGAGCAAGCCAATGATCGCAATCACGATCATCAGTTCGATCAGCGTAAAGCCAAGTTGATTCTTCACGGGCCTCATGTATGTCTCTGTATTTTGGGCGACGGCTGCAAATGATCCTGTATTTGGTCTAATCGGTCAATTCTGAGTGCTCCAAGCAGCCACTGATCCAAGTCACGCCCAGTCGCCTATTTGCTGTCACACATCAAGGCCCTGGTCAGGGAGGAAAGCAGGGAACGCCTTCGCGCTCGGCTGCAATGTAGCATCACACAGGCGGCGCAAAACATCAAGTTCTCGTTAAGCGCCAACACGCGGGCTCGGTAGCTCTCGCAGTAGAGCCTCTTTCTGATCGCCAGTCTGTGGCGGAATGTGCCACATCAATCTCGCCATCGCGCCACTTGCTGGGATGGGCGTGAAATTCAAATCAATTGCCCTAGCGCTGATGTCTGCAGCACCAACTTATGCAATTGGACTTCCTGTAACCTGCCGGTCGTGAACGACTGGACTCGCTGCAGACTTGTCCTTCGCGAGTATCAAGACCTGCTGAGTAAACCGACAACGTTGTCCGTAGGGACAGGCCATG
>CAIVLG010000251.1 GCA_903906695.1 uncultured beta proteobacterium
ATGGGCTGGTTCGATGACTCCATGGTTGTGCTCCTGTCGTGAACGAGGCCGATTGCCTCGGTCCAAAACATACGCAGAAACTCAACCTGTGAAAACCAACAATGCTCGATCAGTGCCTACCGCGCGAGCGGTTTAGTCCGACGCTGCACTGTCGCCAATGCAGGGGGAGTCGCTGCCGCCGCGCTGGCTGGCGTCTTCGCTTACGCGGCGCTGATGAGGGCGATGCGCACAGGCTCTGTTTCGGTCGTCACGCCGTTCAGGTACACGCGGCTTCTCTTCGGCATCAGCCTGGGCGTTGCGGTATTCGGCGAGCGCATCGACGGACCCATGATTCTGGGAAGTGTCGTCATCATCGGATCGGGGCTTTTCGTCTGGTGGCAGGGCAGGGTCTGAGTCAGGAACTAAGCCTGGACGCTCACGCCATGTTAAAGCCCGCCTTCGAATTGTCGCGGATCAGGTCCGCTGCTTTCTCAGCCAGCATCACCGCTGCGGCGGGGTCGCTTCCCATGCGACAGGTGCGCTCCTCGCAATGACATTGGGAAGAGGCAATAAGGCCATCGTTCCCTTCGTCACTTCAGGCTCCACTCCTCAACCGCCAGACCGGGGACGCGGGAGAATTCTTTGGCATTGTTGGTGACCAGCACAGAATCGTTGGCCAGTGTGTGCGCGGCAATCAGCAAATCCATCCCGCCGATGATGTTGCCAGCGCGTTCCAACCTGGCGCGGATCTGGGCATAGTGCTCGGCGGCTTGCGCGGGCCAGGCTTGCACGTCAAAGCCGGCCAGCCAAGCCTCTACGGCTGTCGTAAAACGGGGCACGCCCAGCTTGGCAGCGCCAAAACGCAGCTCTGCGGCAACGATGCTTGAGAGCCAAACCTGCTGCCGGTTCAGTCCGGCAAATCGCTCCAGCATAGCGGCCGGGCGGCGGCGCAGCACATAGCTGCAGATGTTGGTGTCCAGTGTGCGCAGCATGAGGTTTTGGCCCGTCAACCCAAAGACCAATCGCGCTCTTGCGCAGGTGGGTCTTTTTGCTCGGCCAAAAAGTCTTCTGGCAGTGCCTCGGTGCTGGCATAAAAGCGCTCAAGCCAAACGCTCATATCCTGATCAGGTGCCGGTTGCGGCTTGATCCACAGCCCGGTACCCACCTGTTCTATTTGAACTTCTTTGGCTGCCAGACGCAGCTTGGCCGGCAGGCGGATCGCTTGGCTACGCCCACTCATGAACAATTTGGCGATGATGGTCATGGAATACTCCTGTGTAATAACACATTGGTATATTACATGATTTCGCCACGGCCTCATCGCACAGTGTGTGCCAGACGACCTGCGGCCGACGCATATACATATTCAAAAAAGGTAGTTGGCAGAGTGCGCCACGTGGCCGAAGATCGCTCGCATGAGCACGCATTCCACAGCCGCGCCCGAAACACGTTTCAGCGCTGACAGCCTCCGCCGCCAGACGGCGGCCATTCTTGGCGCCTGGGGCATGGCGCCTTCGGCTGCCGCAACCACTGCCGAATTGATGGTGGAAACCGATCTGCTTGGCATCGACTCGCACGGCGTGTCCATGCTGCCGTTGTATGAAGCCTCGCTGCAGCGGGGTCGCTTGCGGCCGGGCGCGCTGCCGCAGCTGGTGCGCGACGGGCCGGCCACGGCCCTTCTTGATGGTGGCGCCGGGCTCGGGCATCCGGTGGCCGCGCAAGCCATGCAACTGGCCATTGCCAAGGCACGGGTTAGCGGCATTGCGCTGGTCGGTGTGCGCAACTCGCATCACTTCGGCGCGGCCGGCGTTTATGCGCGCATGGCATCGCGCCAGGGTCTGCTCGGTTTTGTCACCAGTTCGGCGCCGGGCATATTTCTGGTGCCTACGCGCGCCGCCGAGCCGGTGCTGGGCACCAACCCGATTGCCTTCGCCGCGCCGGTTGCGGCCGATTCGAAGAACACGGCACTGGTGCTCGACATGGCAACCACCACCGTGGCTGCCAACAAGGTCCGGGTTCGTGCACTGCGCGAGCAGCCGGTGCCGGCCGGTTGGGTGATTGACGACGGCGGCGAACCGGTGACCGAGCCACAGGCGGCGGCACAGCAACTCTATGAGCGCAAAGGTGGCGGGCTGACGCCGCTGGGCGGCAGTGGTGAGCTCGGCAGCCACAAGGGTTACGGCCTAGCCTTGCTGGCGCAGGTGCTTGGCGCCACGCTCAACGGCGGTGCGTTCGCGGCACTGCACGATCGCAGCCATGGCCCCGAAGAGCCGGCCAACGTCGGTCATAGTTTCATTGCCATCGACCCGCTGTTTTTTCAACCAGCCGGTGAATTCGAAGCCGATCTCGACAGCATGATCGACCTGTTGCACGGAACGCGCGCGGTGGACCCGGCCTTGCCGGTGCTGGTGCCGGGCGATCCGGAAGAAGTTGCGCGAATCGACCGTCTCCTTCGTGGCATTGCCCTGCCTGCGGCGCTCGAACAGCAGATCCGCGCCGTGGCCGCTCGCGCCGGCGTGGCCGATCTGCTGCAAGCCAGTTTCTGACGGATCTATGCAGGGCGCATAGATCGCTAAAGTGCCAAGGGTTTCAGCTTGAAGCGCTTGGCGTTCTTGGCCAGGGCGGCATCCAAAGTCACTATGCCCTGCGCATGGGCTTCGATGGCACACGCAAGATGCAAGGCGTCCCCTGCGCGTAAGCCCGCAGCCGCGTCCATGGCCATCATCGCAGCTTTGTGAAACGTCATCGTCTCCACCGGTAGCAACTGCAGGTCATTGGCACAAGTGCGCTCGAACTGAGTCCACGCCGTCTGCGCCTGCGGTTTGGTCAATTGCCCGGTGCGTTGCTTGATGCCCAGGGCACTGGCAAATTCAGTAACGCACCACGCTGCAGACGCGAGTTCGTCGGTACAAGCGGCGTACCACTTAAGCACATCTGCAGTCCTAACCTCGTTGGTGCATAGCGCCACCAACACGCTGGTATCGACATAGAGCATCAGTACCGCGCCTCCTGCCGCAACTGCTCGATGACCGAAGTGCCCATCGGCAGCGTCGTGGCATTGGGTGCCAGTTCCTGCGCGAAGGCTTTGCGACTCCACAGGGATGGCGGACTTAGATTCAACGCGCCGTCAGCGCCCAGATGCGCTACCAGCTGATCCCCTTCTTTGACGCCAATTTGACGCACGTAGTCAGCAGGAATGCGCACTGCAAGGCTGTTACCCCATTTGGCAATTTGTAGACTTATCATGATGGACGTGGATATACGTTAGTGTAGATACATTCTAAGACTTAAAGGGACGGGGCGCAACTTGCCCGGCAGTCGATTTTTTTTGGCGCTCAGGGGTGATGCCTCGCCGTTTTCGGCGTGGTTCAGTTCGGCAGGCTGAAGCCCGCTATGGCATCGTCGCGGATCAGGTCCGCTGCTTTCTCGGCCAGCATCACCGCGGCGGCGTGTGTGTTGCCTGACACCAGGGTCGGCATTACCGAGCAGTCGACAACGCGCAGGCCGCTCACGCCATTGACCCGCAGCCGCGTGTCAACCACAGCGCTCGGGTCACTTCCCATGCGGCAGGTGCCCGCCGGGTGGAAGATGGTGGCACCGTGGTCGCGACAGAATTCGAGCAGTTCGTCGTCACTGTTTGCGTCAGGACCGGGCTTGACCTCGCGCAGCACGTAGGGTCGCATCGGCGTGGATGCGGCAATCGCGCGCGCAGCCCTGACGCCGGCCACGATGGTTCGTCTGTCCTGCCCATGTGCCAGGTAGTTCGGCTGAATCTCGGGCGGATCCAGCGGGTCGCTGGATCGGATACGGATGGTTCCGCGCGACTGCGGTCGCAGCTGGCACACCGAGAGCGTAAAACCCGAGTAGGGGTGAACCTTGCCGCCGGCCATGTCGGCTGACAAGGTGGCGACATGAAACTGAATGTCGGGCGTGATTGCCTCGTGTGGCAGCGCGCGCATGAAGGCGCCGCCCTGATTGATGCCAACGGCCAGGGGCCCGCTGCGAAAGAACAGCCATTGCAGGCCGATGCGGATGCGGCCCAGCCATGAGTTGAGCTGGTCGTTGGTGGTGATGGGCCGCGTGCATTCGTAACCCAGACGGATCTGCAAATGGTCCTGCAGGTTTTCACCTACTTCGCGGGCATCGACGAGCACCGCAATGCCATGCTGCTTCAACAGGGACGGCGGCCCGATGCCCGAGAGCTGCAGCAATTGCGGTGACTGAATGGCGCCGGCGGCCAGCAGCACCTCGCCTTTGCAGCGCGCCGTCTTCAGCACGCCACCCTGGCGGTAGCGCACACCGGCAGCGCGTCGGTCTTCGAACACGATGCTGCTGGCCAGGGCGCCGGTCTCGATGCGCAGATTGCTGCGACCACGCGCCGGCTTGAGGTAGGCGCTGGCGCTGCTGCAGCGCCAGCCCTTGCTGGTATTGAGCTGGTAATAGCCTGCGCCGCTTTGTTGCGCACCGTTGAAGTCCTCGTTGCGTGGCACGCCGATTTCGGCTGCGCCTTCGATGAAGGCTTCGATCAGTTCATGCCTGGCACCGATGTCCGAGACCTTGAGCGGCCCGTCGGCGCCGTGATGCGCCGAGGCGCCACGCGCGTTGGATTCGGATTTGATGAAATAGGGAAGGACGTCGGCGTAGCTCCAGCCCGTGTTGCCCAGCGCGGCCCAATGGTCAAAGTCCTCGCGCTGTCCACGGATGTAGATCAGGCCGTTGATGGCGCTGGAGCCACCCAGTGTCTTGCCGCGCGGCCAGTAGATGCGCCGGCCGTTCATATGGGGCTCGGGATCGCTGTGGAAACACCAGTTGTAGGTGGTGTCCCACATGGTCTTGCCGTAGCCGATGGGCAGGTGCAGCCAGAGCGAGCGATCCGGCGGCCCGGCTTCCAGAAGGCGTCGCGCTCATGCGTCCACTCGTCGAGCTCTTTCTCCCAGGCTGCCTTTTCATTGGCAATCGTCGCGGCACGCGCAGCCCGGTTGTCGTCGGACAGCAGGGTGCGGCTATCGAGCCGTTGCAGCAGGGCGGCGGCCGTGGCTTTGGCATCACCATGGATGCCAACAGCAATCTTCTTGACCAGGCCAAGATTGGTGTGGTCGGCTTCAACCTGGATCACCTTGGCGTTCTTGGGCCAGTAGTCCAGACCGTGCTGCGCCAGGGTGCCGAAGGGACCCATGCGCGAACCCAGTGCCAGCACCACATCGGCCTGCGCGATCAGTTTCATGGCCGCTTTGGAGCCCTGGTAGCCCAGCGGACCGGCCCATAGCGGGTGGCTGGCCGGGAACGCATCGTTGCGCAGGTAACCGGTGACCACTGGCGCGCCCAGACGTTCGGCCAGGGCTTTCAGCGCTTCCACAGCGCCGCCCATCACGACGCCACCACCCGCCAGAATGACGGGGAAGCTGGCCTGTGCCAGCAGATCGGCCGCCGCGTTCAAGCTGTTCTCGCCGCCAGCCCCACGTTCGATGCGGATCGGTAGCGGGATTTCTGCCTGGATCTCGCCATAAAAATGGTCGCGCGGAATGTTCAGCTGGGTCGGGCCCATCTCGGAGATCGCCCGGTCAAAACAGCGCCCGGTGTACTCGGCAATGCGCTTGGGGTTGTTGACGTGCGCCTGGTACCTGGTGAACTCCTGAAACATCGGCAGCTGGCTGGCTTCCTGAAAGCCGCCCAGACCGATACTCATGGTGCCGGTTTCGGGTGTGATGATGACAACCGGACTGTGCGCCCAGTAGGCAGCAGCAATGGCGGTCACGCAGTTGCTGATGCCGGGCCCGTTCTGGCCGATGACCACGCCGTGGCGTCCGCTGGCGCGGGCGTAGCCGTCGGCCATGTGCGCGGCGCCCTGCTCGTGCACGACAGAGATGAGATGGATGCCGGCTGGCGGAAAGATGTCCAGCGGGTCCATGAAAGCCGAACCCATGATGCCAAAGATGTCGGTAACGTCGTTGGCGACCAGCGTCTCCACAAAAGCCTCGGAAGGGGTCATCTTCTGCACGCCGCTGACGACGCTGCGCTGGGTAGGGGTTGGCTGGCTCATGCCATGCATTCTCGTGATGTGATGACCGGGCTGGCTTCGCCCATCGAATTCCCGGAAGAGGCCTGGCCCGATTCCATGGGTGACTTCATTCAATGGGGCAAACTCTGGGCCGATTTGCGCCGCGTGTTGCCCTACCTGCTGCCCTGGCTGCTTCCTGTCATTCTGCTTGGACTCTGGCAACTCTCTTCCAGCTACGGCTGGCTACCCGCCCGTGTGCTGCCTGCGCCGCTGGAAGTTCTCAAGGCGCTCTGGAAACTGGCCGTGTAGGACACAAGCCCGAGCGGTCCGCCTACGCGACTACCTGCAGTTCCTTCACTGCCGTCTCAACGACATCGCGTGTCAGCGTGGGTGCAAAGGTTTCGATGAAGCTGTAAACATAGCCGCGCAACCAGGTGCCGCGCCGGATGGCAAGGCGTGTCAGGTTGATCTCGAACAGATGGCGCGCGTCAAGCATGCGCAACTGCGAATCGCGCTGTGGGTCCAGTGCGATCGAGGCAATGATGCCAACCCCCATGCCGAGCTCCACATAGGTCTTGATCACATCGGCGTCCATCGCCGTCAGCACCACGTTTGGATGCAGCCCCTCGCGGGCAAACGCGTCGTCGATGTGAGAGCGACCGGTGAAGCCGGCGTTGTAAGTGATGATGGGGTACTCGATCAGCTGGCGCAGCGTAACGGGCTCTTTGTGGTCAAGCAGCGGATGACCGGGCGGCACCACGATGCTGTGCGTCCAGCGGTAGCAGGGTAGCGTGACCAGTTGCGGGTAAAGCGCCAGCGCCTCGGTGGCAACGCCGATGTCGGCCTCCCCCGAGAGCAGCATTTCGGCTACCTGCTTGGGTGAGCCCTGGTGCAGATGCAGCGTGACTTTCGGAAACATGAGCCGAAAGTCGCGCACCACATGCGGCAGGGCGTAACGAGCCTGTGAGTGCGTTGCGGCTACGGTCAGGCGACCGTCCTTGCGTGAGGCAAAGTCGTCGCCGGCGCGCTTCAGATTTTCTGACTCCAGCAGCAGTCGCTCGACGATGGGCAGCAGGGCGGCGCCGGGCGCCGTCAGCCCGGTCAGGCGTTTGCCGGCGCGGGCAAAAACTTCGACGCCGAGTTCATCTTCGAGCTCGCGGATTTGCCGACTGACGCCGGGCTGCGAAGTGCACAGGATGGTCGCCACCTCTGTCAGGTTGAAACCGCTGCGTACCGTGGCACGGACGGATCGAAGTTGTTGAAAGTTCATTGCAAATCCACGGGGGTGCTACTCAAACCGCAGCCAGCGCCTGCGTCAGATCTGCCAGCAGATCGTCAATGTGTTCAATGCCGACCGACAGGCGCACGGCGTCTTCGGACACACCGGCCTTGACCAGTTCTTCAGGCGAAAGCTGGCGGTGCGTGGTGGAAGCCGGATGCGTGGCCAGTGACTTGGCGTCGCCGATATTGACCAGGCGCGTGAAGAGCTTGAGTGCATCCAGAAACGCGGCCCCAGCGACACGACCCTGCCCGGGTGCCGACTTCACACCAAAGGTCAGCAGGCCCGAGCCCTTGCCGCCCAGATATTTCTGTGCCAGCGCGTGATCCGGGTGGTCGGCGAGCCCGACGTAGTTGACCCACGCAACCTTATCTTGTTTTTGCAGGAACTGCGCCACCTTGAGCGTGTTGTCGTTGATGCGCTCCAGGCGCAGTGAGAGCGTCTCTATGCCTTGCAGAATCAGAAAGGCATTGAACGGCGAAATGGCCGCGCCCAGGTTGCGCAGCGGCACGACGCGGGCACGCCCGATGTAGGCGGCCGGGCCCAGCGCTTCGGTGTAGATGACGCCGTGGTAACTCTGGTCGGGCTCGTTCAGGCGCTTGAATTTGGCCTTGTGCTCAGCCCAGGGGAACTTGCCGGAGTCCACAATGGCGCCGCCCAGCGAAGTGCCGTGGCCGCCCAGGTATTTGGTGAGTGAATGCACCACGATGTCGGCACCGTGTTCGAAGGGACGCAGCAGGTAGGGTGTGGCCACCGTGTTGTCCACAATCAGCGGCACGCCATGGCGGTGTGCGATCTCGGCAATGCGTGCAATATCGACCACCGTTCCCTGCGGGTTGCTCAGCGACTCAACATAGATTGCCTTGGTCTTCTCGTCGATCAGGGCTTCGAAGCTGGCCGGGTCGCGCGCATCGGCAAAGCGCGTCGTGATGCCCGACAGCGGCAATGTGTGTGCAAACAGGTTGTAGGTGCCGCCATAGAGCGCAGTGGAAGACACGATGTTGTCGCCTGCCTCGGTTATCGTCTGGATAGCGTAAGTCACCGCCGCCTGGCCGGAGGCCACCGCCAGCGCGGCAATGCCGCCTTCCAGTGCCGCCACACGCTTTTCCAGCACGTCCTGCGTCGGATTCATGATACGGGTGTAGATGTTGCCCGGCACTTTCAGGTCGAACAGATCGGCGCCGTGCTGCGCATCGTCAAAGGCATAGGCGACGGTCTGGTAGATCGGCACCGCCACCGCCTTGGTGGTGGGGTCGGGCGAATAGCCGGCGTGGACGGAGAGGGTTTCAAATTTCCAGGAGTCAGACATGGGAAGTTTCCTTTGATAAATGGATGAATGGACGCCGCGGTGTCAGAAGCCTGCCAGCACGGCTCCTTTGAACTCGGTCTGCACAAACTTGCGGATTTCTTCAGACTGGTAGGCCCTCACCAGCTTGGCGACCCAGGGCTTGTCCTTGTCCTGCTCGCGCACGGCAATCAGGTTGACGTAGGGGCTCTTGGCGCTTTCCTGGGCAATGGCGTCGCGGTTCGGTTGCAGACCGGCCGACAGCGCGTAGTTGGTGTTGACGGCAGCAGCGTCCAGATCATCGAGCGAGCGCGCCAGTTGCGCGGCGTCAAGCTCGACGAACTTGAGCTTCTTCGGGTTCTCCACAACATCCAGGGGCGTCGCTTTCAGGCCCGCCTCTGGTTTGAGTTTGATCAGATGCTGGTCCTGCAGCACCAGCAGCACACGCCCGCCGTTGGTCGGGTCGTTGGGAATGCCGAACTTGGCGCCTTCCTTGAGCTCACCCAGTGTCTTGACTTTTTTCGAGTAAAGGCCGATGGGGAAGTTGACGGTGTAGCCGACCGGCACGATTTTGTAGCCACGGTCCTTGACCTGCTGATCCAGGTAGGGCTTGTGCTGGTAGCTGTTGGCATCGAGGTCGCCCGCTGCCAGGGCAGCGTTGGGTTGCACGTAGTCGCTGAATTCGACGATCTGGATTTTGAGGCCGTCCTTTTCAGCCAGCTTCTTGACCTGCTCGAAGATCTGGGCGTGCGGCCCGGCAGTGACGCCGATCTTGAGTGGCTTGTCCTGCGCCTGAGTGGGCAGCAGGGTGGTGGCGGCCAGCAGAGCGATGGCTGATTGAATGAAGATGCGTTTGGTCATGAAAAGTCCTTGAGAAACAGAAAAAGAATATTTGTCATTGCGGGCTGTTGGTTGTCATTGCGGACTTGATCCGCAATCCAGGGTTGGCGTGGCACTGGATCCCGGATCGAGTCCGGGATGACAGCCTCGGAGTCCGGGATGACACCTTGGAGTCTGCGATGACGTCGTGGGTGCTCATCTATGGCTGATGCGGCGCACCAGTGCGTCGCCCAGGCTTTGCACCGCTTGTACAAAAAGAACCAGCACCAGCACCACGGCGGCCATCACTTCCGGCAGGAAGCGCTGGTAGCCATAGCGGATGCCCAGATCACCCAAACCACCGCCGCCAATGGCGCCGGCCATGGCCGAGTAGCCGGTCAGGCTGACCAGCGTGATGGTGAGCGCGGCCACGATGCCGGGTAGCGCTTCGGGCAGCAGTACCTTGAAGACAATTTGTTGCGTGCTGGCGCCCATGGCCTGCGCCGCCTCGATCAGGCCGGGGTCCACTTCACGCAGGGCCGATTCGACCAGGCGCGCCACAAACGGCCCGGCGGCCAGTGTCAGCGGCACCACGGCAGCGGCAGTGCCGATGGACGAGCCGGTGAGAAACCGGGTCAGCGGAATCACCGCGACCAGCAGGATAATGAAAGGGGTTGAGCGGACTGCGTTCACCAGCGTACCCAGCAGCCGGTTGGTCTTGCGTTTGTCGAGCACGCCGCCGCGATCGGTCAGACGCAGGTAGACGCCCAGAGGGATACCAATGATCGATCCGAGCAGGCCCGAAATACCGACCATGATGATGGTCTCCCCAAGCGAACTGACGAACAGTTCCAGCAATTCAGCGCTGAAGGTGCTAAACATGGGCCACCTCCTGCACCAGTACACCACTGCGGCGCAGGTGCGCCACGGTTGCCTTCAACTGGTCCTGTGATCCGCGCGCCAGCACAGCCAGGGCGCCGAACGGTTGCCCCTGCACCTCGTCGATCTGGCCGTGCAAAAGGTTCAGGTCTATGGCAAAGCGCCGGATCACGTCGGACAGGATCGGCTGGTCAGATTCCTCACCGGCGAATACCAGGCGCAGAAGACTGGCCTGCGATGCCGGCACACCCCCGAGCATAGCGCGCACCCGCGCCAGAACCGGCTCCGGCAGCGTCTGCGGGACCACATCGTCAAGCAGGCTGCGTGTCACTTCATGCGACGGGCGGCTGAAGACGTTCAAGGTTTGCCCCTGCTCCACGATGCGCCCGACATCGATCACCGCCACCTGATCGGCCACCTGTTTGATGACCTGCATCTGGTGCGTAATCAGCACAATCGTCAGACCCAGTTCGCGCCGGATCTCGCGTAGCAGGGTCAGGATAGCGCGTGTGGTTTCCGGATCCAGCGCCGAGGTGGCTTCATCCGACAGCAGCACCTTAGGGCGGCTCGCCAGTGCGCGCGCAATACCGACGCGCTGCTTCTGTCCGCCGCTGATCTGCGCCGGGTAACGGTCGCGCAGCTCGCACAGGCCGACCAGTTCCAGCAGCGGTAGCACGCGCGAGACGATGTCGGCGCGGCGCAGTCCTTCGAGTTCAAGGGGCAAAGCCACATTGTCAAAAACAGTGCGCGATGACAACAGGTTGAAGTGCTGAAAAATCATGCCGATGTCGCGCCGGGCCGCACGCAGCGCTGCGCCGTCGAGGGCGGTCAGGTCGACCCCATCCACCCGCACCGTTCCGGCTGACGGGCGATTGAGCAGATTGATGGTTCGTACCAGTGAACTTTTTCCAGCACCACTGCGGCCGATGACACCGAAGATCTCGCCACGCGGCACATGCAGGTCGATGCCACGCAACGCTTCGACCGGGCCGGCAGGACCCTGATATGTCTGAAAGATGTCTTGTAGCTTGATCACGCTGGATTCCATAGAGTCGCAAGTGAGCCGGCCCGTTCCGAAACCAGGTGCGGCTGTTGCGCGGCTTCGAAGGAGGGTTTGCGTGGCACCTGAAAGCGATGCGAGTTCATCGGGGTGGTCAAACCCCAAACGCGCGCGGTGGTGCTCAGCAAACGCACCACTTGTGGGGGCTTCGCTGTGGTCGAGTATTGCATGACAAGCATTTTGTTTGCTCCCTGGCTATTCGTTGTGACCGCGCTTGTGCTTACTTCTTCAGATAAATCTGATCAAAGCTGCCGCCGTCGGCAAAGTGGTCCTTGTCGGCTTTGGCCCAGCCGCCAAAGGCCTGCTCGATGGTGAACAGATTGATCTTGGGTAGTTGCTTGACGTACTTGGCCTGGAACTTTTCTGAAATCGGGCGGTAGAAGTTCTTGCCGGCAATGTCCTGGCCTTCGTCGCTGTACAGGTATTCGAGGTAAGCCTGGGCTACGGCGCGCGTGCCTTTGCGGTCCACGTTCTTGTCGACCACGCTCACCGGCGGCTCGGCCAGGATGCTGATCGACGGGTAAATGATGTCAACCTTGCTGCCAAACTCCTTTTCCAGCAGGTGCGCTTCGTTCTCCCAGGAAATGAACACATCACCCTGGTTGCGCTGGGCAAAAGTGATGGACGAGCCACGTGCCCCGGTGTCGAGTACCGGCACATTTTTGTACAGCGCCTGTATGAAGTCCTTGGCCTTGGCATCGCCGCCGAACTTGCGTTTGGCAAATTCCCAGGCGGCCAGGTAGTTCCAGCGAGCGCCGCCCGAGGTTTTCGGGTTCGGTGTGATGACGCTGACGCCGGCTTTGATAAGGTCGTCCCAGTCCTTGATGCCCTTGGGATTGCCCTGGCGCACCACCAGCACGATGGTCGAGGTGTATGGCGCTGAGTTGTGCGGCAGGCGCTTTTGCCAGTCCTGCACCAGCCAGCCGCCATTGTTGTAAAGCGCGTCAACGTCACCGGCCAGCGCGAGCGTGACGACATCGGCGTCCAGGCCGTCGATGACCGAGCGCGCCTGTTTACCGGAGCCGCCGTGCGACTGTTTGATGGTCACGTCCTGGCCGGTCTTGGCTTTCCAGTACTTGGCAAAAGCGGCATTGAACTCGACGTAGAGCTCGCGCGTCGGGTCGTACGAGACGTTGAGCAAGGTGACCGGCTGCTGGGCTCCAACGCCCAGTGTGGCGGTTGCCAACAGGGTGGCGAGGGCAAGGTTGATAAAGTGACGGCGACTGGCCATGTTCGACTCCTGAAATTCTCTGCAAAATTGCGATGAGGCGAATTCTGGGAGCTCACGGTCAAAACTGGAACTACTTAATTGTCAGTTTCTAATTACAAAATCATATATGTCATCTCGATGACCTCTACCATAAGGACTTTTGCCCGGCAAAATGGGCCGCCAAAAATTCAATCAGGGCTCGCACTTTGGCTGACACATGTTTGCGCGTTGGGTAGACGGCGTAGATGCCCAACTCAAGTGATCGGTACTGGGGCATCAATTCAATCAAACTGCCGTCCGCCAAGTTCTTGTCCACCAGGAAGGTGGGCTGCAAAATGACGCCCTGATCGGCCAACGCAGCGGCTCGGCAGGTATCGCCGCTGTTGGTGTGCATGCAGGGATCGGTCTTGATGCTCACCGGACCTTTGGGACCCTCGAACCTCCATTCGTCTTTGGTTGACCAATAGCTATAGGAAATGACCGAGTGCCGGGCCAACTCGCTTGGGTGCTGCGGTGTTCCACGTCGTGCAAGATACTTCGGTGAAGCGCATAGCACCATGCGTGTGGTTGCCAGCCTTTTGCTTACCAGGGTCGAGCTTTCCAGGGTGGCGATGCGGATCGCCACGTCGTAACCTTCGTCCACCAGATCGACCAGTCGATCTGCGAGCGTTACATCCAGCGTCACCTTGGGGTGCAGCGCCATGAATGCACCCCATAGCGGTGCCAGATGGAGAATGCCGAAGGTAAAGGGCGCGTTGATTCGCAACAAGCCGCTTGCTGCGTCGCTGCGCGAAGTGATTTCATCCTCGGCTTCCGCCAAATCGGCAAGAAGTTCCTTGCTACGGCCGTAAAAGACCTGACCTTCTTCGGTCAAGGATAGTCGCCTTGTGGTGCGATGCAGCAACCTCACGCCCAGCCGCGTCTCAATGTCGACCACATAGCGCGAGACGGCTGCCTTGGACATGTTCAGGGCTTCGGCTGCCTTGACGAAGCTGCCGGCATCGACCACCGCATTGAAAGTTTGCATCTCCAGAAATCGGTCCACTGTCTCTCCAAATGAAATAATTAATATGAATTATCGGTGTTTATCTTCATGGGAATTTCCAATAAAGTCCGCCCATGCACCGCAAAACACCATGTTGAGCAAGTGCGTTGAAACATTTTCAGTTCATCTCAATCTATCAAAGGAATCAATCATGTCCAAGTCAATTCAAAACGGCCTCGATCTGGCCGCCCGCCTCCTGTTTGTTGCCTTGTTCCTGCCCGCAGGTATCGGCAAGCTCACCGGTTTTACGGGTACCGTGGGCTATATCTCCTCCGTCGGACTGCCGCTTCCCACACTGGGTGCGGCGCTGGCGGCGGCGGTGGAAATCCTGGGCAGCTTGGCACTTCTGGCAGGCTTCGGTACGCGCACTGCGGCACTGGCTCTGGCGGCATTCACGCTGGCGGCGAGTTTCTTCTTCCATGCCTATTGGGCGGTTCCGGCGGACCAGGCTTTTGTCGTGCAACTGCTGTTCTTCAAGAACATCGCGGTGGTTGGTGGCTTGCTGGCGCTGGTAGCCGCTGGTGCTGGAGCCTGGAGCCTGGATGCGCGCAGAACAGCATAATTGAGGTAAATGGAGAAGCTTTGATGTCTGCAACAGAACGCACCTCCGCCTCTGGCGCCCTGGCCCGGATGCCAACCTGGTTTGTGCCGCACGGCGGCGGCCCCTGCTTCTTCATGGACTGGAATCCGCCCCATGCCTGGAACCGTATGGCAGATTTCCTCAAGGGTCTGGCTTCCACTTTGCCACGGCAACCAAAAGCCATTCTGATGGTCTCGGCGCACTGGCTGGAGTTGTCCTTCGACCTCACCAGCGCCGCCAAGCCCGAGCTGATTTATGACTACTACGGTTTTCCGCCGCACACCTACGAGCTGAAGTACCCGGCACCCGGCGAGCCGCAGCTGGCGGCGCGCATTGCGGCTCTGCTGGGTCAGGCCGGTCTGCCGTCGAACGTGAACCCAAGCCGCGGCTTTGACCATGGCATGTTCATC
>CAIVLG010000252.1 GCA_903906695.1 uncultured beta proteobacterium
CGGCGCATCGTTGCCCCTTGACAGGGGAACAAGCAGTCGTGTCATCAACATTCCTCGTGTGCCTTGGGCTCGAAGGCGAGTGCTGGGGTTGCCGCTTGCAGCGTAGGCACACGGAATATGTCGGGTGCTTTCGAATGTTATGCAGGTTTAGCGTGAGCAAAAGGCTCCGGCAACGCCTGGGTGAACTGTTGACCCGAGCGGGAGTGTAACAAGACCCTGAGGGGTGAGCCAGTCAGTTATGAGAAAGCTGACCTCGAAATCCGCAAACGATCATTGCCGGTTGTCCGGCTCCTGAGCAGCGTTTCCGGTCATACGCCTCGGCACCTGAATTTCGATCAAGCGCGCGACAGCAGTCATAGCCACGACGACTTCATTGCCGACATTCGACAGACGTACACTTCTTCCTTACCCCAGTGCGGGGCATCGCTGTAAGTGGCGTGCGATGGTCAACTGGGCGATCTTGCGAGTGGATAGCCAAGTAAGCAATTGCGCGCCTGTTCCGGATAATTTGAGATAGATCAACCTTCGGCAGAAGAATTTCGTTAAATTCTTCACATTGGCAAATGCGGAGGAATCTGCATACGCAAAGCTACAGGCGCGACCGCAGTATGACCGGCAGGGCAGATGGGTTGCCCCGGGAAGTGCTCTTTTCGTAACCGGGCCTGTCGTTTCACTGGGTCGTCGCCTGAAGAGATTCCAGATTTGCGGCACGACGAATTTTTCTTCAATTAGGCAGCCTGATTGACGGGTAAAGGAGCATCATGGTCACACAAGCCAGGAAGCAGCAGTTTCGAGCATTGTTGCCTTTCCTTACGGCGGTGATCGTCGTAATGTTCGGCGCGCTACTAGGGTCGGTATCGCAAGCGATGGCAGGCGCGACAGCACCGAATCCTTGCGCTGGGGTGCATCCTTTGAACTATGTTGCACCGGCCAGAGCCGGAGCCATCAGTCTCGTGCTGCATCGAGAGGGCAGCCGTCTGGTTCTTCTGGACGGCGGCATCGAGGCTGCGAGCCGGGAAATTTCTTGCACTTCCGATGCCTCGATCGGCGGGCCGGACCAAACAGACACGTCGCTCACGGTGGACTATGCGGCGGGGCCGATTGCCGTCCCGATCGACTACCACCCTGGCGCCCTCGGACCGAACACGGACAATCTGCTCTCGCTTCAAGGCGCCAGTTTTGCTGAGGAGCGCCACACCATCACGGGTGCCCATTCGGGCGTCATCACGCTGGACGGAGCACCGATCCGTTACTCGAACCTGACCCCAATCTCCGACACCACCCCGGCGACGAACTTCACACTCGATCTGTCTGCCGTTGCATCGTTTCCGGTAAACATCGTTGACGGGCCAGTCGTCGGCGGCTTCCAGACGATTCAGATTGATAGCGGAGCAGCAAACGCGTTCGAGTTGATGCAAATCGCCAACAAGACCAACGTCACGATCAACAATTCCAGCAATAACGCCGAATCCTTCAAGGTGAACATCCCGACTGCATCGACCGGTCTTGCCACCCTGACGATCAATGGAGGCACAAACGACGGTCTGATTGTCAACCTGCAGGCCACACCAGCTTCGGTCACGACCAGCTTAGTTGGCCATTCCAATACAACAGTCAACATAGGCGCCAGCGGAAGCGTCCAGGGCATCCAGGGAACAGTGAGCATCGCAAACCCACCATCCCTTAACACGATCAACACCGATGACTTCGCCGACACGACTGCAAGGGTAGTGACATTCAGCTTGTTTGGCAGTGGCATCTCGGCCAAGATTAACGGACTGGCGCCGGCCGACATCAACATCAATAACAATGACACTGGAAGACTGACCATCAACGGCGGCTCCGGCGGCAACACATTCACAGTTACCGGCACGTCCGACCTTTACGCGTTGACGCTGAACAGCGGCACCGGCAACGACCATGTCAATGTCCAGCAAACGGGCAACAATACTTTGTCGATCCACGGCCAGGCGGGGCAGGACGCCGTCGTCATCGGCAGCCTTGCTCCGCTGGCGACTGGGGGGAATGTTGCTGGGATTGCAGGAACGGTCAACGTTGATAATTCTCTTGGATTTACCGATTTGACGGTCGATGATTCGGGCGACTTGAACGGGCGCACCGCCACCGTGACGAGCACCCAGATTGCGGGGCTGGCAACGGGCGTCATCAACTATGTCGGAGATTCCGACCTCAGCTCGCTGAATGTCCACGGCGGTACCGGGAGCGACACGTTCACAGTGACGCCGTGGGCGCAGAGCTTTCTTCCTTCTTTCTCCGTGTCGATCACGGGCGGCCTGCCGATACCCCCCGCCTCGCCTGGAGATAGCCTGACCATCGACCTGAGCGGAGGCGCCGCCGGGACGGCTTTGAGCGCCACTCTCGGCGCCAGCGGATACTCGGGCGGTTACACCTTCACCAACCGGAATGCAGTCAATTTCTCCGGAATCGAGACCCTGTCGCCAGGCTACCAGACCGTCACCTTCGACAAGAACACTGGCACGACCGATGCCAGTCCGACGAGCAAGACAGCGACATACGGAGGCAACGTAGGCACATTGCCCACGGCCCCGACCAAAACGGGCTACACGTTTGCCAGCTGGAATACGCAGGCGGGCGGCGGCGGTAGCGCCTTTACGGCGACGACTGCAGTCACGGCAGACCTGACGGTTTATGCGCAGTGGACGATCAATACCTACACCGTCGGCGGCACAGCCTCTGGTCTTGGTTCGGGCAAGTCCGTGCTGCTGCAGAACAACGCAGGCGACAATCTGACGGTCAGCAGCAACGCTGGCTTCACGTTTGCAGCCACCATCAACTACGGCTCGACCTATGCCGTCACGGTGCTGACACAGCCCACGGGCCAGACCTGTGTTGTGAGCAGTGGCACGGGTACGGCCAACGCTAACGTTACTAATGTGTCTGTCACTTGTTTTGACACCACCACCACAGGCAGCACCACGGGCGGGCAAGTCACTGCTGGCATCACGGGTGGGTCATGTGCGGGCTATCAGTCTGGGTCCACCTCGTTCTCTGCGCCGGTCAACCCGCCCGCAGGGCAAGTCTTTCCTTACGGGGTGTTCGCCTTTACCGCGGTGAGCTGCGGCACCGGGGGCACAGTGACGATCACGCTGACCTATCCGAATAACTTGCCGTCCGGCACGAAGTACTGGAAGAGTATCAGTGGAAGTTGGGTTGACTGGACCAGCCATGTCACTATTTCCGGGAAGACAGTTGTGTTGACACTCACAGACGGTGCCTATGGCGACACCAATCCGAATCCTGGTGAGATCAGCGACCCCGCCGGTCCCGCGTATGACCCGATCGCCATGAGCGCGGGCATCCCGACGCTGTCTGAGTGGGGACTGATCATTCTTGCCGGACTGATGGTGTTGTTTGGGATGGTCCAGCTTCCAAGGGTCAGGCGGCGCTGAACGACTGGTCCCTCCGAAATCCAAAGTCAGCTTTCGGCTTTCCGGCGGGTTTCATTCGGCTCCGGTGAACGTCGGGTATGTGTCTCTTGGAGTCCGTAGATTGAAAGGGCCGCGAATTGCCCGGCCGCTCACTCCAACCGATCAACTTGGCGAGAACCGAAGCGGTCGTATGGCTCGTGACAGTTTCTTGAGAGCGAATGACCCTGTCCGAAAACTA
>CAIVLG010000253.1 GCA_903906695.1 uncultured beta proteobacterium
CGTGGCTCCCGTGGCTGCGCACGGCAGCCTCAATGGCCTGGCGCAGGTCCTGGCCGGGGGTCAGACGGATGGGCAGGGTTTGCATAGAGTGGCGGGTGCGGCTGCATAAACCGTTTGGCGTGAATGGTTCACCACCGCAATAACGTCAGGATTTTCCAGCGCTGAGGTCGTTACCAGGTCAATTTTGCGGGCAAACAATTGCTCCAGTGCTTGCTGCAGTTCAAAGTAGCTATCGAACAGGCCGCCTGCGTCGTGCACAAGGAATTCGACCAAAAAATCAACGTGGCTATGTGCCGGGTCAAACGCGCCGTCGGCAGCCAAGCCAAACGCCTCCAGGCTCTGCACGCCAAAACGGCTGCATAGCGCGGCAACTTCAGGGCTGTGTTGTTCGATGAGGGCAATCATAGTGTTCTCTCGCTGGGATTATGTGACCAGGGGCAAAGTCACCGCTACAGCTATCAAGGCACTAGGCGCTTTACAGGCTTAGCATTCTCCTCTTCTGGGGTTGTGCTCGCTGGGCTCGACAACATCCCTCCACGCATGAAAACCAGTGCAATGGCAGACCTTGAAGTTGCATCCAAGGTCTGGATGACCTCTTTTAGCAGATCCATCGGGCGCGAAACAAACTGCAATAAGCCAGCACGTGAAATTGCTAGTTGTCGGGTAAATACTGGGTTACCCAAGCGTCGCGCAATTTCTGGACTAAAACCAGAGTGATCGGCAACCAGTGGCAAGAATGGCTTGACACCAGTTTTGAAAGCCAATGCCTGGGTACCAAGTCGAACATGGTTGTACGGCGAGTGCAGCTGCAATAGTTGACTTGCCGCATGCTGGCTCACCTAGCAAAATTACAAACCCGTGGTCCAAAAGCGCTTTCGCACTGTTTCTGTACGCTTCTGTAATTGCAAATTGAATCGCACAAAGGCTGCGCCGTGCGCGGCCATCTGCCGGCTGGTAGACTGCCGGCCATGCGATTGCTCTTCTCTTTTTTGCTGCTCAGTCTGGCGCTCGCCGCGCCGCCGGCTTTTGCCAAAACCCCCGGTGAGGTTGAAATTGGCGGCACGCTGCGCGAGGCCACGATGCTGGGGCTGTCGGGGCCGTCTCGCAAGCTCTCGGAGTTTCGTGGCAGGCCGCTGATCATCAACGTCTGGGCCAGCTGGTGCGGCCCGTGCCGGCAAGAAATGGGCTCATTGGAAAGCTTGGCGCGCAGCAAGATCGGCAAGCAGTTCACGGTGATCGGCATCTCCACTGACGACTACCCGGAAGCCGCCAAGGCCTTTATGAAGCGCTCCGGCACCACCTTCAGCCACTTTATCGACCAGCGATTGCTGCTGGAAAACATGCTGGGCGCCGAGCGCCTGCCGCTGACGCTGCTGGTCGACGCCAACGGCAAGGTGCTGGGCAAATATTACGGCGCCGAGGAATGGGACAGCCCGCAAGCCCTCAAGCTGGTTGCCAAGGCTTTTCGCATTCCGATGTGATGGCAGCCCTGCCGACCACACCCCGACCCAAGAACCAACTCCCGGCGTACAAGCCCTGTCCCTGCGGCAGCAGCCAGACTTATGTTGACTGCTGCGGCCTCTGGCACAGCGGCCTGAACGAAGACCGACACGCACCGACACCCGAAGCCCTGATGCGCTCGCGCTACAGCGCCTACGTACGCGGGCTGATCGACTACCTGCTGGCGACCTGGCACCCCGCGACCGCGCCGGGCAAACTGGAACTGGCGCCGCTCAAATGGCTGGGTCTGGAAGTACGCCACGCCGAGCAATCCGGCGATGCCGGCGTGGTGGAGTTTGTAGCGCGTTGCCGCGAGAATGGCCGCGCGCAGCGCCTGCATGAGATCAGCCGCTTCGTGCGCGAAGCCGGCCGCTGGTACTACATTGACGGGCAGATGCCCGAATCCACATAACGTTTGTTGCTGGCTCGTCAACGCGCCGCGCCGGGCCGCCCCAAGCAAGCGACGGCCCCCTCGGGGGGCAGGGAGCCACACGAAGTGGGCGACCGTGGGGGCTTAACGTCCGTAACGCGCCGTGAAAGTCGCCTTGCCCAGGCTGGTGGCGTTGATCATGAAGCCGGCCAGCGCAGCGGTGGCATCAGCGGGAATGTCGAGCACATCTTTGAGCGCATGCACAGCGAAGACATAGCGGTGCGGCGCATCGCCCGGCGGCGGCGCGACACCGCCCCAGGCCGCCACGCCGTAGTCGATGCGCACGTGGCCAGCGCCCTTCGGCAGATTGGCGCCGCCTTCGGCGCCGGCATTGGGTGCGAGTTCGGTCACGTCGGCCGGGATATTGATCACCACCCAGTGCCACCAGCCAGAACCGGATGGCGCATCGGGGTCGTAAACGGTGACGGCGAAGGCCTTGGTGCCAGCGGGAGCACCGCTCCACTTGAGCGCCGGCGATTTGTTCTCGCCGGAACAGCCGAAGCCGTTGTATTCAAAACGTTGCTCAATCAAGGCGTCGGCCTTGATCTCCGAGCTCGACAGCATAAAGCCTGCACTGGAAACGGTTTGCGTCATGGCATCCTCCTGTGTGAAGAACAGCAATGTTATGCCAAATGCTTGCCCACGATTCCGGCCAGTTCAAACATCGTGATCTGCGGCTTGCCGAAGACCGGCAACAGCTTCGCGTCCGCATTGATGGCGCGCTTGTTGGCCGCGTCCTGCAGGCCATTGGCCTTGATGTAATCCCACAGTTTCTTGATGACCTGCGGCCGCGCCACCGCCTCCGTGCCGATCACGACGGCCAGCGCCGCGCTGGGCTGCAAACCAGTGCCGGTTGTGGTCTTCCGCGGCGCCTTGAGCTTGACGGTTTTGGTCGCTGCTTTCTTGACGGCGACCTTGACGGCAGGCTTCTTGACAGCCACCTTTGTTGCAGCCGCCTTCAGCGTAGTACCGGCCTTGGCAGCGGCGCTGGTAAAGGCTTTGGCAGCGGTCTTGCGCGGCGGGAACTTGCTCGGTGCAAACTCGAAGTTCACTTTGCCAGCGTCTGCATCCCACGCCAGCATTGCCTTGAAGCCGCGCCGCGTGCGCATGGAAACAAACTTGTCGAGCAAGTCGGTCTTGCCGGTCGCCAGCAACTTGCCCATCTGCTCACGCACAATGGGTTGTTGCAAGATGACCTGCCCGCTCTTGAAGTCACAATTTGGAATAGCTTGCGAGTGTGTAGGCACTGACTTCTCGCAAACATAGCTCTTGCCGTGTTCAAACACGGCGGCGCCGCATTTGGGGCAGGCGCCCAGCGGTTCTTGGTCCGAAAAATCGATCAACTCGCCGCTCTCTTCGCCTTTCTTGTCATCCCCAAAGTCGAATTCGAGCTTGTAGTTTTTGCTCTCGTCGTCGAACTTGATGACCATCTCGGCCGTGAACGGCCAACCTGCTTTGGAGCGAAATCCGTCCAGCGGACCGATCTTTTTGTCGCGCAGGAATTGCTCCACTTCGGCGACTTCGAAGGTTCGACCGGCCGGCGTCTTGCCAAAAGAAAAGCCGCAACCTTCATCGCTGCCGCTTTTGCCGGTGCAACTGTAGCGACGGTAATTTTCTTTCATCACGCCGGCGCAGTTGGGACAAGGTGCCTGCAAGGTGGCGTAATCACCCGGAACCGTATCGCGGTCGTACTCCTTGGCCTTCCTGACCATGCGTTCAGTCATGGCAGCGATCTCGGCCATGAACGACTCACGCTTGAGCTTGCCATGCTCCATCTGTGCCAGCTTGTACTCCCACTCGCCCGTCAACTCGGCTTTGGAGAGTTCTTCGACCCCCAGACCCCTGAGCAGGGTCATCAACTGGAACGCTTTGGCCGTCGGAATCAACTCGCGGCCTTCGCGCAACATGTATTTTTCGGCAATCAGCCCTTCGATGATGCTGGATCGCGTGGCCGGTGTGCCCAGGCCCTTTTCATGCATCGCCGCCCGCAATTCGTCGTCTTCGATATTCTTGCCAGCGCCTTCCATCGCGCCAAGCAAAGTCGCCTCGGAATAGCGCGCCGGAGGACGGGTCTTCAGGGCTTTGGGTTCGACCGCTTGGGCCTTGACCAGTTCGCCGGGTTCGACTGGGACCAGATTTCCGGAATTCCTGGCATCGCCATCTGCGGTCTCTTCAGCCGCTTCCTTGCCGTAAATTGCCAGCCAGCCTGGCTTGACCAGCACCTTGCCTTCGGTCTTGAAACTATGCCCGGCTGCAGTGCTTATTCGAGTCGTGATCTGGTACTCGGCGCTCGGGAAAAACACCGCCATGAAGCGCCGCACCACGAGGTCATAGACTTTCTGCTCGGCTTCACTCAGGCC
>CAIVLG010000254.1 GCA_903906695.1 uncultured beta proteobacterium
GCGCCAGCAGTTCGGCGCCGGGACAGGTGCCGATCGAAGACCTGAATACGGTGCTTGGTATCTTGCAGAAATCGATCGCAGGCAAGTAGCGCCCTGCTTGCCCGGAGTAAACTTTGCCTCGCGACGGCCTTAAAGGAAGTACAGACATGAATGCAGTTCTTTCCCCCTTGTGTCCGAGTTTGAAACCCAGGAGCAGGAAGACAGTTACATAGCGTGGCTCAAGGCCAAGTTGCAAGCCAGCCTGGATGACACGCGCCCCAGCGTACCGCACGACCAAGTGATGGCAGAAATGGAAGCGATCATCTTGGCCGCGGAAGAGCGTCATCGCCACAAAGATCACATCGCCGACGTTGCCGCCGCTCCAAACGATCACCGCATCCGCTTGTTCCAGGTCCAGGCGAGCGACGAGCGCACGCCACGGCGAACAGAGCGCCTTGGCGTCGAGCGGACCATGGGCCAATTCGCCAGAAAACCCGAATACCGCTCCCGGCATACTGAACGAGGCGCCCGCCGCTCGCACGCAGCCCGCAGCGCTGTCCCCCAGCACCAGATGAATACTATTGCCCGGTGCAGGCGGCGCTGCCAAAGTCATCTTCGTGAGCTACTTCTTGGCCTTGGCGGTTGAACCAGTTTCGGCCATCATCTTGCGCTGGTAGTCCATGCATTCCTGCATCGACAGCTTGTCGTCGTTGTTGGTGTCGGCCGCTTCAAAATAAGCCATTCGCGCTGTCACGACCTCCTTGAATGAGAGCTTGCCGTCGCCATTGGTGTTGGCGCGCTTGAGACGCTCCAGCATGCCTTTGGTCATGCCCGGGACCGACTCCAGGTCGGCAATGATGACATAGCCCGAGGCGTCGGGATGCAGGGCGCGCCAACTGTTGAGCACATCCTGATGGAACTCATCGAGCGAAACATATCCATCATGGTTGAAGTCCGCCGCCATGCAGGCCGCTTTCAGGCGATCGGAGGCGGGAGCCAGGACTTTGGCTGCGGGCGTTGCAGCCTGTGCTGCAAGCGCCAGAAGGCTCAGCCCCAGCGCGAAATGGAAATTCTTGAAGTTCATGCGCATATCTCCTTACCACCACCAGTTTTGATTCGTGCTGCCGTTGCAGCCCCATGTGACGACGCGCTGCCCATTGCGAGCCACGCCCTCCCAGACCGCAAGGCACTTGCCATTGAGCTGGCTCACGATGTCGCGGCCTCTGGCCTGCCAGCGCTGAGTGCGCGCGCCTGAGCATTGCCAGAGAATCATCCGGCCACCGTCATTCGGATTGGCGTTCTCGATGTCCAGGCACAGATTGCCTACTGCAATCTCACCATACCGACCCCAATAAAAACGCTGGTTCGCGCCGCCGTTGCAGGCCCAGATCTGAACCGCCGAGCCTGGGCCAATCGAACCATTGACTTTGTCCGCATCAAGGCACAGGCCGCCCACGCTGCGAAATTGACCACCTCTCTGGCCGCCCCCTTGCCAGCCCTGCCCACCCTGCCCGCCCTGAGGAGGCTGGTAGCCCTGGTTGTCATTCGATCGGTTGTTGTTGCTGTTTTGGTTGGCAATCAGCGCAAGGCCGGCAATGGCTGCAACCGCCGCGATGGCGTAACCCGCATTGGATCCCCCCTGGCTCGTTGCTTGAGGCACACGCGTCACATGGAAGCGCCCGCCACAGCCCTGGTTAACCCAGAGTTCCTTGCCACTCAGGTCATAACCCCAGCTTTTACCGAAGCGGCAACTGCCACGCAGTTGCTGAGACAAATCAACTTGCGTGACGTTGTCGGGCAGCCGGTAGGCGTTGTAGCCACCGCCGGACAGCAGCTCAACTTCCATTGCAGCATCCGGCGTCGTCGGCTCAACGTCACCTTGCGCGTGCTGCGCGAAGCTGCCGCCGCTGAAACTCAAAGAGATGGCGGTCAGCAAAACTCCGCCCTTTTTGCAAAACCGTTTCATATTCGACCTTTCATTTGAGTTGAGAGAAGACTGAAAATAGCTTGCGCCTCATCGCAAAAGCCAGCATGACCATCAGGCTGGAGAGGATGATCAAGCCCCACTCGCTCAGCGTCGGGATCGACACCGGCACTTGCACCGTCATGACGGCCAGCGCAGCGTCATAAGCGTTATTCTCAAAGACGCTGATCACAAAATCGAAGGTACCCAGCGTGCCGGTTGGCGTGCCACTGATGACCCCGGTTGCCGGATTGAGTGTGGCCCATGCCGGCATCGTCCCATAGAGCAAAGCAAAGGTCGGATTGGTAAATCCAGCGGTGGTTGGCGTCAGCGTAAAGGCTTGCCCAATGATGGCCGTCACTGCCGGGTAACTGAAGGTCGTGGTACGCTCCTTGACCGTCACGTTCACCGTGTTGGAGGTCGGTGCGCTGTAGACGCTGGTCTCGGCTTGCGTGGCGCTGACCTGACACGTGCCATCGCTGGTGCCGGTCAAGGTATTGCCCGAAACGTAGCAGGGCCCATTGACGCTGTAAGTGGCGGCGCCGCCCAGGATGCCACCGGTTGTGCTGAGCGTGCTGCTGCCGCCAAAGCCGATGGTGGTCGGACTGGCACTGAGCACCAACGCAGTCGGCGTGAGCAGGGTGACGGTGAGGGTGACCGGGTTGGAGGTGGCCGCGCCGTAGTTGGCATCGGCGGGCTTGGTGGCAACAACCTGGCACTGGCCCACCGTGGTGCTTGTCACCGTGCTGCCCCCGGGCGCGATGGTGCAGGGGCCACTGGTCACCGCATAGCTGACCACACCGATGCCGCTGCCACCATGGGTGCTCAGGGCGCTGGTGCCGTTCACGCCGAAGCTGGTCGGGTTGGCCGACAGGAACAGCTGGGCCTGCGCACCGACGCCCACCTGGATGTTGACCGGGTTGGAAGTGATGGCGTTGTAGTTGGCATCGGCCGCCTGCGTCGCCGTGACGATGCAGGTACCGGTTGCGTTGCCGGTCACCGTCGCCGTGGCGATGCTGCATATCGAAGACGGCGAGGGCACCGTCGCATAGCTGATCGCACCCGTTCCGCTGCCGCCACTGGTACTCAGCATGCTGGTCTCGCTGACATTGATGTTGGGCGGAACGCCGATGAGCGTCAGCGGTGCCTGGGCCGCCTTGGCGATTGTGATGTTCTGCGTCACCTGCGTGGCCGCGTTGTAGTTGGCGTCCCCCGCCTGATCGGCGGCAACGGTGCAGATGCCGGCGCTCAGGATAGTGACCGAGCCACCGCCGGCGCTGCAGACCAGGGGAGTCGTGCTGCTGTAGGTGATGGGCAGGCCTGAACTGGCGCTGGCGCTGACCATGAAACCGCCGCCGGGTGAGTACGTGGCGCTGGGCGCCGGGCCGAAAGTAATGGTCTGGTTGGCTTTGGCTACTGCGAGATTGACGATGGCATTGGCGTCGCCGCTGGTCGAGCCGACACCCCGGATGGTGAACACCGAGGATGCCAGCGCTTGGCTGGACGTGCCGCTGATGACGCCTTTGACCAGGTCAAACTTGAGGCCAGGGGGCAGGGCCGGGTTGATCGAGTAGGTCACGGTGCCGCCAAAGTTGCTGGGCACCAGAGTGGCCGAGGGCGTGATGAGAGCGCCGACCGTGCCGTTGACGGTTTGCGGGGTGGGGCTCAATGCGGCGACTGGAGGAACCAAGGGGATGATCGTGAGGGTGACGGCGCCTGCAAAGCCGGCGTCGCCGCTGTCCTTGTAGTTGATCTGGTAACGGTTCAGGCCCAGTACGAAACTGCTGCCATCACGATACCCATTGAAGTACGTAACCACATGGCTATTGACCGCGGCGCCAGTCAGAATAGCGTAATCGATCAGCACGAACTTGGTGCCGACCGGCAGCACCTGGTCGTTGACCAGGCCAAGGTTCAGGTCCGCAAAGTTACTGATAACGATCTCGGCACTGGTGCGCAGCTGGCTGTTCTTAAGTGCGGCCGGGTTCAATGTCAGTTTCAGCGTCGAGAAGCTGTCCAACAGGACTTGATTTTCTGTATTCAGAACGGCGGTGGCACCGAGGACAGTGCCAAAGTTTCCGATTTCGAGCCTGCCGTCACTCTCTATGCTGATCACGCCCTGATTGCCGAGAATATTGAAGGTTGTTGATGTGACTGCGAGCGCACCGTTGCTCAAGGCTGATATCTGGCCCTGGTTGATGACATTGCCGTAGTAGCTGGATGCGCCAAGCAACTCGATGACCCCGCTGTTCTTGACGATCAGGCTGCCAAACACATCGGCGTTGGTTCGATTGATGTTGATGCGCGCGGCAGGGTTGATGGTGAAGATGCCGCCGTCGTTGACCAGGTTGGCCTTGTCATTGAGGATGATCTGCCCCCACTGCGGGCCGGGGCTTGGATGCGACCAGTTTAATTGAAAGGCCGAGGCCAAACTGCCCTCGCCGCTCAGGGTGAGGCTGCTGTCGGGCCGCATCAGTACCGTGCCGGCCGTCATGGTGTAGTCTGTCCCGCTGTATTCTTTTGGCAGAGCAATACTGTTGCTGCCAAGCACCTCAAAGGCCTCGGTTGTCACCTTGGCGGTACCGGCGATATCGGCGCTGGCGCCATTGAAGGTCAGGCGGCCGTCGACGATCAGCTTGGCAACACCGAGGCCTAATTTGAGGCTGCTGTTGGTGAAGAAGACGTTGCCCGACTCGAGTTTGCCGTCGGGGCCGACCACTTCCAGCGTCGCGTTGTTCTGGAACGTCATCTGGCCGTACTGGAAGTTCGAGGGATGCGGGTCGCCAAACGTCAAGAACGATTGGTCCAGTTTCAGCGTGGCGCCGTCGATTGTCAGGAGTAAATGAGTTGTCCGGTTTATAGCAAGTAATCTGTCCGGTTTGTGGAGGAGCGATGCAACACGCCCCCATAAGCCGGGCCCGCTACGTGCAGGAGAACCGGAGAATGAGA
>CAIVLG010000255.1 GCA_903906695.1 uncultured beta proteobacterium
CCATGGTGAGTCGGGTGGAGCGCGCGGCGCCTTGCCGACAGCGCATCGCCTGCTGGATGACCTGGCTGATATTGTGGACAGCACCCGCGTTCGCATGAGCCGCGACACGCCGTTGATCCTGCTCGGCCACAGTCTGGGCGGACTGGTGGCAGCACGCTTTGTGTCGCTCGCCTTGCGTCCAGTCGAGGCCCTGGTGCTGTCGTCGCCGGCGCTGGACCCGGGCCTGAGTGCGTTCCAAAAGATACTGGTCGCAGTGCTGCCCAAAATTGCGCCTGATTTGCGCGTGGGCAACGGCCTCGATCCCAGTTTGATTTCACATGATCCCGCGGTGGTCGAGGCGTATCGCAAGGACAAGCTTGTGCATGACCGCATCTCGGCCCGGTTGGCGCGCTTTATTGCCGATGAAGGTCCGGCGACGGTGGCCGCCGCCGCCAACTGGACCGTGCCGACTCTGTTGCTCTACGCCGGTGCCGATAAACTGGTGAATCCGGCCGGCAGTCGCAACTTTGCTGCGGCAGCGCCAAAGGACGTCGTGAACGCGCGCTGCTTTGAGACGCTGTACCACGAGATCTTCAATGAAGTCGACGCCGAGCCGGTTTTTGCCGAGCTCAAGCAATGGCTTGATAGGCGTTTCTAGATTTTGTCATTGCGGACCTGATCCGCAATCCAGTGCTCTCAAACACTGGATTCCGGGTCGAGCCCGGCATGACAACGCTTGTGTTTGTTTGATATTCGCCAGACGGCACTTCTTCAATTGCAGTCACGCCTATAGCTTCTCTGTCTCCCCCGAGCGCGGCTGCCACTTCATCAGGTGTTTCTCGATGCGTCCGACCAATTCGTCGAGCACCAGTGCAAAGGCAGTTAGCACCAGAATGCCAGCCATCACGGTGTTGATGTCAAAACTGCCCTCCGCCTGCAAGATCAGGTAGCCCACGCCCTGGCTGGAGCCCAGATACTCGCCGACCACGGCGCCGACGAAAGCCAGGCCGACCGAGGTGTGCAGCGAGCTGAAAACCCAGCTGGTGGCGCTCGGCAGATAGACCTGGCGCAGCAGCTGGCGTTGACTGGCGCCAAGCATGCGGGCGTTGGCCAGCACCACTGGGCTGACTTCCTTGACGCCCTGGTACACGTTGAAAAAAACAATGAAGAAAACCAGAGTCACGCCCAAAGCCACTTTCGAGCCCATGCCCAGGCCAAACCAGACCGCAAAGATCGGCGCCAGAATAATGCGCGGCATGGCGTTGAAGGCTTTGATGTAGGGCTCCAGCAAGGCCGAGGCCATGGGTGCCAGCGCCAGCCACAGGCCGCCGGCGAGACCGAGCGCCGAGCCAATCGCAAAGGCCATCAGCGTTTCAGCCAACGTCACACCCAGATGCTGGTAGATGTCGGCGTCGCGCACAAACCAGGCCCAGACCCGGGCAAAGATTTTCAGCGGTTCACCAAAGAAGAACGCGGCCTGACGCTCGTCGTCGAACAGCATCGGCGGGATCAGTCCGGGCACCGTCATCAGGTGCCAGAATACAAATAGCAGCGCCAGCAGGCTCAGCTGCCACAGCCACAGGGTTTGGGAGCGCGGTCGAATCAGTTTCCACATGGCTGTCGGGTCCGCTCAGGCCACCTGCAATTGCTGTTGGTAGCCCTTCAAGACTTCATCGCGCAGCACCGACCAGATCGCCTTATGCAGTTCGATGAAACGTGCCGTGATCTTGACTTCGGCCACGTCACGCGGGCGGGGGATGTCGATCACGAACTCGCCGATCGGATGGCTGCCGGGGCCGGCGCTCAGCACCACCACACGGTCGCTCATGGCGATCGCTTCGTCGAGGTCGTGCGTGATGAAGAGAACGGCTTTTTTCTTTGCTGCCCACAGCGTC